>NZ_AUAR01000022.1 GCF_000428825.1 Desulfomicrobium escambiense DSM 10707
TACCCTGCGGGCATCACAAGCATCTGAAGTCGACCAACATGCTGGAAAGACTCAATGAAGAGATCAAACGTCGGACATTGGTTGTCAGGATATTTCCCAATGAAGAAAGCTGCTTACGTTTGATCCGAGCCCTTGCGGTAGAGACGCATGAGAACTGGATCGAGGCAAACAGATACCTGGATATGAGCCTGCTCACAGAGTTAAAGAAGAAAGCATTGATGGAACTGGTTGCTTAATGGAGAACGCATCTGGCGACCTCCGACGAGCTCTGGGTGGGCCCATTCTCGGTCGCCAGCTGCTTGAGGTTACCCATCATGTCGTGGAAGAATTTGCAGAACTTGACGCACACAACTACGCGGCAATCCAGTTTTCACGATCTTTACTCGATGTAGGTCGGCGCAAGTCGAAGATGGATCGCGCGCTGCGCACGCGATGGCGGGGCATGTGTGATGATGCGCTCGGAGCGACGCTCGACGACGTCGGTGGACAGACAATTATAGCCTGGACGCTTTAACCGGATGAGCCAAAAAAAAAAGCCCCGGGAAACCCCGGGGCTTCGCGAGGGGAGATTCCCCTGAAGAGCCTAGTTGGCGCTGGCCTTGAATTCGTCGCGACGATTCTTGGACCAGGCGGCCTCGTTGGAGCCCTGCACGGCGGGGTATTCTTCGCCATAGCTGATGATGGACATCTTGGAAGAGTCCACACCCATCAGGACCAGGAACTCGTAGGCGGCGCGAGCTCTGCGTTCGCCCAGGGCCAGGTTGTATTCGTTGGTGCCGCGCTCGTCGCAGTGACCTTCGATCAGCAGGTTCAGGCCGGGAGTGGACTTCAGCAGTTCAGCCTTGTCCGTCAGGATCTGACGGGATTCCTGGCTCAGCTCGTTGGAATCGAAAGCGAAATAGATCCGATCCGCAGCGATCTTCTCGATGGCCTGACGCTGCAGTTCGGCCAGGCGCTGGGCCTCGAGCTGCTCGGCGGTCAGACCGCCCTGCGTGCCGTAGCCGTCACCGGAACCGGCAGCAGTCGCGCCGGCAGGAGTGGACGCCACCTTCTTGGAGCAGCCGCCGGCCATGGCCAGGCAAAACACCAACACGATCAATCCAAAAATACCTAACTTCTTCATAACTTCCTCCATTAACGAAAAAAAACCAAGCCTTAGCCACTATAATTTCCCCCAGGCCGGAGAGCTCGCCTCACCTGGCCCGGTTGGAATCAAAATAGGTTCGTCCCCGTGCTTCGTCGTCAGATAAATCTGCTTCGGTCCGGATCTGCTGGACGAAAACGCGATGAAATACCCGTCCGGGGACCACGTCGGATCTTCATCACTGCCCCCTCCAAATGTCAACTGGCGTTCCTGCCCGGAGATCAGATCTGCAAGAAATAATTTATGAACTCCGTTGACCATATGGGCGAAGACGACCTGCGTGCCGTCCGGGCTGATGCTCGGACCGGTGTTGTACTTCCCGGTCATGGAGACGCGTTTGACCTCTCCGCTGCCGAGATTCTTCAGGAAAACATGCGGATTCCCCAATCTGTTGGAAACAAAGACCATTTTCTGCCCGGAACGATCGAAGTCGGGACTGACGTCGATGCCCCAGTTCTGTTCCAGGGGCCTGCCGACGCTGTAGTCGGGCTTGAGCTCGTAAATCTCGGGGTTTCCGCTCATGTCCAGGCTGATGGCCACGGAACCGGACTTGGTGAAGGCGGGCGCGATCAGCGTGTTGCCCGGCAGCCTCTTCTTCTCCAGCGACCTGGTCTGGCGATCCCAGACGCACAGGTTGTGGAACTGCTTGTCCAGGAAGACGAACACGAGCTTCTGGCCGTCATGGGACCACGAGGGGCTGACGCAGATGCCGTCGAGATTGGTGACCTTCTGCAGGTTCAGGCCCTGGGCCGTGCACATGTAAATCTGCTTGCGGTTGCCCTCCTTCTTGACGAAGGCGATGTTGGACCGGAAGAAGTCACCCTGGCCCGTCAGGGCCTCCATCAGGTCCGCGCAGAAGCGGGCCGCCACCTCAGGCACCTGCTGGTTCGTGTTGACGCTGTAACCTTTGCCGACGATCAGGCGGCCCGTGTAGACCTCGTAGGCCCGCAGTTCGACCTCGCCCACTCCGCCGGGTCGCGGCGTCCAGGCCGCGGTGACCAGCACGTCGGCGCGGGAGAGCTGGAACTTCTTGAGATCGAGGTTCGGCGTCACGTACCCGCCCGGATTGGGCCCACCGACGATGTCCCTGCCCCCGAGCATGTTGAAGAAGGGCAGAAAGGCGCAGTTGGCGTGAATGCGCTGCTGCAGTTCAAGGGGAGCGTTGCCCGGGATGGCTCCGAGAGGCCCGACGCTGTCCTTGGACAGCGGGTCGGCCACGAACAGGTTCACCCTCGACTGGCCCGGACCGAAGATGTCGATGCTCATCACGTCCGCGCCCCAGACCGGAGCCGCGACGACGCACAGGAGCACCACAAGCAAAGAGAGTTTTCTGATCAAGACCGTCTCCTACCCGTTTTCCGTATTGTAAAAAGTTATCCTGAACGTTGTCGGCAGCGTTTCGGGAAGCTCCGGCAGTTTCCTGGTGTCTTCGATGGCCCGCATGACGGAAGCGTCGAAGTCCGAGCGCCCGGAACCGTTGACCATGCGCGAGCCGAGAATCTCGCCGCCCTTGTTGACCCGCAGTTCCACGGTCGTGGCCAGGACCACGTTGGACAGGCGGGGGAATCTCCAGTTCTGGCGGATGACCTTGATGACCTGGGACGCGTAGAAGTCCTCCAGGCTGCCCGTGGATTCACCTTCACCCTCGCCGTCCTCGGCCGTCCCGTCACCGCTGGTACCCCGTCCCGAGACCTCGCGGCCGGCATCGGCCAGGGCATCGGCCAGGGCGTCCTTGGAACCGCCCTTGGTGGAACCCTTGGCCGCACCCTCGGCACCGGGTCGAGTCTGCTTGGCGGTCTTAGACACGTCGCCCAGGGCCTCGGCCAGGATATCCTCCTTGCTGGGCGCCTTCTTGGCCTTGTCGTCCTTGGCGTCCTTCTTGGGTTCTTCCTTCTTGCCCTCGTCCTTTTTGGCTTCGTCCTTCTTGGGCTCTTCCTTCTTCGGAGCCTCCTTTTTCGGCTCCTCTTTCTTGGGTTCTTCCTTCTTGGGCTCCTCCGGCTTGGCCTCGGCCACCGTGGCGTTCTCTGTCGGCACGGGCTTGGCCGTTTCCGATGGGACGGCCTTTTTCTCGGGCTTCTTGGGTTCCTCGGGGGCCTTGGCCACCGGAGCTTCCTTCGGGGCCGCCTTCTGCGGCGCGGACTCGGGCGTCACGGCCTGTCTGGGAGCGCTCTTGGCGCCGGGCTTGCCCTTGTGCGGCGGCCCGACGAGATTCACCTCATACATCCGCTTGTTGAGGTTGAGTTTGATATGGGAATCGGTGGAAACGTAGACTCCTCCGATGAACACTGCAAGGTGCAGGGCAATAGAGAAGACCCAACTCAGATGACGCAGGGAATACGACACGACAACGCCTTGAGCTTAGAGCTTCTCTTCTTCAGGTTCCGCAACGACGCCGAGTTTCTGCACCCCGGCGGCCCTGACCTCGGCCATGACCTTGACGACCACGCCGTAGGCCACATCCTTGTCCGCCTGGAGATACAGCAATTTACCCTTCTGCATTTCCATCCGTTTGAGATGGTTGCCTAAATCCTCGATCTTGACCTCGTACTTGTCCAGCTTGATGGTCCCATCCTTGAGGACGTGCAACACGACCGTGTCGCTGTCCTCAGGCAGGGTTTCCACCGCCTTGGTTTCCGGAAGGTCGACTTCCACTCCCTGGGTCAGCATGGGCGCCGTCACCATGAAAATGATGAGCAGCACCAGCATGACGTCCACAAAGGGCGTGACGTTGATCTCGGCAAGGAAGCCCTTGCCGGAGTTTAACTGCATGCCCATGGCCTATTCTCCCCGCTTGTTCATCCAAGGCAGTTCGAGCTGGGCGCGATTGAGGAATTCGCTGGCAAAGCACTCCATCTCCGACTGCACCGTGTTGATCATGCCCAGAAAGGTGTTGTAGGCGATGGTCGCAGGAATGGCGACGCCCAGGCCGATGGCCGTGGCCACCAGGGCTTCGGAGATGCCGGGGGCGACGGCGGCCAGAGCCGCGGTCTTCATCTGCCCGATGGAGTGGAAGGAGTTCATGATGCCCCAGACCGTGCCGAAGAGGCCGATGAAGGGGGCGGAGTTGGCGCACGTGGCCAGGAAGGCCAGGGACCGGGACATGTCGCCCAGGCTTTCGGTCACGCCCTGCTCGAGCACGCGCCGCAGGTTGTCGCCGGCCACGCGGAACTTGAGGTTGGGATGGATGACGGACTGTTCCAAACGGCGGAACTCCTGCAGCCCCTTCTTGGCGATGGGGTACAGGGCCGAGTTGCCCTGCTCGCGCAGGGTCTGCACGCCGTCGGCCAGGTTCGTTGCGTTCTGGAACAGGGCGCGCTCCTGCAGAGCCTTGCGCCGGCCAAGGTTGATCTGGATTATCTTGAAGAAGATGATCGACCAGCTGATGAGCGACATCAACGCCAGGAGCGTCATGACGCCCTGCACCACGACCGTCGCGTTGGCGATCATTTCCCAGAAGCTGAACTGCGGCATGCCGCCGAGTTGCGTCGCGGCACCCAGCTGCTGCATTGAATCCAAGGACTGCGTCATGTTTATCGGGTCAACAACGCCTGTCTGCGCTACTGCATCCATAAGTTTCACCTTTTTGAACTACGAAAGTTTTCGACGAAATAACAAATTTTGATTCACTACTGCGAAAGGCACCGGGACACAAGAGCCCAGGCATGGTCATCCGCGGCGCGATATTCCTCTTCCGACATGCCGCACCCCAAGGCGATCCGGCGGCGCAGATCCGCCCCGACGAGGTCGCGGGGCTCGTGGGCATCGTTGTTGAGTACGAACCGGGCCCCGAAGGCGCGTGTCAGGGCCAGGACATGGCCGTTGGCGTACCCGTGTCCGGCCCTGGTAGTGATTTCGAGGAGCACGCCTTTCTGGGCCGCCAGACGGACCTCCTCGGGGGTGATCAGTCCGGGGTGAGCCAGCACGTCGACCCCGGCCTCGATGGCGGCGAGATTGGTGCCCCGCTCCACCGGCTCGACGATGGTCTCGCCGTGGGCGACCACGATCTGCGCCCCGAGGGTCCTGGCGCGCTCGACCTCCTGGGCCATGAGGGCCGCGGGCACGTGCGTCAGTTCCACGCCGGGGACGATGGCGATGTCCATGTACACGGAATACTCCCTCGCCATGGCGGCCAGTCGCGGCACCACGAGGTCCATGTTCGACGCGTCGGCGTGGTCAGTGATTGCCACGGCGCGGTATCCCGCAACTTTGGCGCGTCGCGCCAGTTCTGCCGGAACGAGGACCCCGTCGCTGAAGATCGTATGGGTATGCAGGTCGATCACGGACGCGTCACATCTTGTACTTGATGTCGTCGAGGCTGTACTTGGAGAGGATGTCCGTCCACTTCTCGCTGTCCTCGCCCTTGACCACCTCCTGGAACACGCCCTTCTGCAGGGTCTTGTTCAGGGCGATGACCTCCTTGGAGACCCGGATAGGCACCTCGGCCCGCAGGGCCAGGGCAATGGAGTCCGACGGACGGCAGTCCACGCGTCTCTCCCCGCTTTCGGAGCGCAGCACCAGTTCGGCGTAGTACGTGCCCTCGTGGATCGACACGATCTCGACGGCCTCCAGCCGGGCGGCCAGCTTCTCCAGGATGTTCAGGATCAGGTCATGGGTCATGGGCCGGGGCACGGGCACCTTGTTCAGGGCCATGGAAATGGACATGGCCTCCATGGCTCCGATCCAGATGGGGAAAATGATGTCCTCCGTCGTGTCCTTGAGAATGAGGATCGGCATCTGCGAATCCTCGTCCAGGGCCAATCCGAATACCGTCATTTCTACCACGGTTCACCTCGGGTCTCCCCTGTGAGGGAGTGTTTCTTCGCAGCCAGGATGCGCACGCGAATCATTTTGCCCGTCAGGTCGGGCAGGGGCGAAGGAAAGTTGATGATGCGCCCCCCGCCGTCCCGGCCACGCCAGAAAAGGGCCGCGCCGTCCTGCATCCTGCTCGTGCCCTCCACCAGGACGTCGACCTCGGCGCCGACCCGGGACTCGAGCTCCTCGGCGGTGATGCGGTTCTGCAGGTCCTGCAGCACGGCCAGCCGCCGGGCCTTCTCCTCCTCGGGCACCTTGAAATTCATCTTCTCGGCCCGCACCCCGGGCCGGTCGGAGTACTTGAACGAAAAGCTCGACTCGTAGCGGACTTGCCGCATGAGTTCCAGGGTATCCTCGAAATCCCGTTGCGTCTCGCCCGGGAAGCCGACGATGATGTCCGTGGTCAGGGCGATGTGCGGGCAGGCCGCGCGCAGATCCCGGACGATACCCAGGTAGCGCTCCCGCGTGTACTTGCGGCCCATGGACTTCAGCATGGCGTCGGAGCCGGACTGCACGGGCAGGTGCAGTTGCGGGCTCAGGTTCGGCAGTTCGCCGAAGGCCGCCACGACCTCGGGAGCGATGTCCTTGGGGTGAGACGTCGTGAACTTGAGCCGCGCCAGGCCCGGAATGGCCGAGATGCGGCGCAGCAGGGAGGCGAAGGTGGTGCCGTCGCCGTGCCCGTCCTGGCCGTAGCTGTTCACGTTCTGCCCCAGCAGGGTCAGCTCCCTGGCCCCGCGCCGCACCAGGGACTCGCACTCAGCCGCGATGGCGTCGGAAGAGCGCGACTTCTGGCGGCCGCGGGTGAAGGGCACGATGCAGTAGGCGCAAAAATTGTCGCAGCCCTGCATGATGTTGACGAAGGCCTGGGCGCCGACGCGGCCCTCCTCGGGCTGCTCGCGCTCGGGGTAGTGGTCGAGGAAGTCCAGCAGACTGACGCGCAGGGCCGGGTCCTCGACGAGGCGCTCAAGCGCCTGCGGCACCATGGCCGTGCCGTCGGTGCCGAAGACCAGGCGCACGAAGGGAAAGCGGTTCCAGAACTCCTCGCCGATCTGCTGCGCCACGCAGCCGCCAACGCCCACGAAGACGGCAGGATCGCGGTCGGCGTAGCCCTTGAGGCGGCCAAGCAGGGAATAGACCTTCTGTTCGGGCTTCTCCCGCACGCTACAGGTGGTGACCAGGAAAACCTGGGCGTCTTCCTCCGCGGATTCGGTCCATCCCCGCGAAATCAGAGCCTGGGACAACCAGTCGGAATCGGCCACGTTCATCTGGCACCCGAACGTCAAAATGTGAAACCTCACGAAACCTCTTCTCCTCTTCGGATCATGCGTTGCGCATTGCTATGAACGAATTTTTTGCCCAGTCAACTCATTTCATGGGCTCCGCCGGCCGCCCCCGTCTGTTCGTCGATCCAGCGCAGGAAGGGGGCGTGTCCGCGGTCGATGTCCAGGGCCACGATACACGGAAGTTCATAAGGATGCATCCCGAGAACGCAAGCTTGCAGGCGCTCGTAGAGATCCCCCTTTGTCTTGACCACAAACGCCGTCTCGACCTCGGACTGCACGGAGCCGTCCCACCAGTACATGGACTCGATGGACGGCAGGATGTTGACGCAGGCTGCCAGGCGCCGCTCCACCAGGGTCCGGCCGATGCGGCGCGCCGTTTCCAGGTCCGGGGCCGTCATGTAAACCAGGATTTCGCTCATCTCGCGCCTCCGTGCAAAAAACTTGAGGTTGCGGAAAAAAACTGTCAGGCACGTTCACTCGGGGTCCGACATCCGCACGAGGTATCCGCCATGACCAAACCGAACATCCCCGCCAGGGCCGAGGCCATCCGGGAACGGCTGGCCCGCCGCTACCCGGTCCCCAGGACCGAGCTGCACTGGTCGTCGCCGTGGGAACTGCTGGCCGCTACGGTGCTTTCCGCCCAGTGCACCGACGCGCGGGTCAACCAAGTCACTCCGCATCTCTTTGCCACGTGGCCGGACGTGGAGCAAATGGCAAATGCCGAAGTGGGGGAAATCGAGGTCGTCATCCGCTCGACGGGCTTCTTCCGCAACAAGGCCAAAAACCTGCGAGCCGCCGCGGCCAGGATCGTCGAGACCTACGGTGGCCAGGTCCCCCGGACCATGGAGGACATGCTGACCCTGCCCGGCGTGGCGCGCAAGACGGCCAACGTCGTCCTGTCCAACGCCTTCGGCGTCCAGGCCGGCATCGCCGTGGACACGCACGTAAGGCGCATCTCCTTCCGCCTGGGCCTGACCCGCGAGACCGTGCCGGACAGGATCGAGCGCGACCTGATGAAACTTTTCCCCCAGGACGACTGGGGCGCCGTGAACCACTACCTGGTCCTCTTCGGCCGGGAGGTCTGCACGGCCCGCAAGCCGGCCTGCCCGGTATGCGAACTCGAGGACCTGTGCCCCAAGGCGGGCCTGGACACCAAAACCGCAACGAAACGAAAACCGAAATGAAACCAGGAACATTCACCATACACCACACCGACGGCGCGTCCCGGGCCGGAGAACTGCACACGGCCCACGGCGTCATCCCCACCCCCATCTTCATGCCCGTGGGCACCCAGGGGACCGTCAAGGCCGTCTGCCCCGAGGACCTGAAAAACCTCGGCGCGCGCATCATCCTCGGCAACACCTACCACCTGTGCATGCGTCCCGGCGACGAGATGATCGCCCGGCGCGGCGGCCTGCACAAATTCATGAACTGGGACCGCCCCATCCTCACGGACTCCGGAGGCTTCCAGGTCTTCAGCCTTTCGGGACTGCGCAAGCTGACCGAGGACGGCGTTGCCTTCTCCTCGCACCTCGACGGGTCCAAGCACTTCTTTTCGCCCGAAAAGGCCATCTCCATCCAGCGCAACCTCGGCTCGGACATCATGATGGTCCTCGACGAGTGCGTGCCCTACGGCGCGGACTACGACTACACCAAGAAGTCCCTCGGCCTGACCACCCGCTGGGCGGAGCGCTGCCGCAAGGCCTATCCCCAGGGCAGCGGCGGGCAACTCCTCTTCGGCATCGGCCAGGGCGGCTTCTTCAGGGATCTGCGCGAGGAGAGCATCCGCCAGCTCATCGACATCCCCTTCGACGGCTACGCCCTGGGCGGCCTGAGCGTGGGCGAATCCAAGCCCGAGATGATGGACATCCTCTATCACAGCGCCCCTCTGCTGCCCGCGGACAAGCCGCGCTACCTCATGGGCGTGGGCACGCCGCTGGACATCATCCGCGGCATCGACGCTGGCATCGACATGTTCGACTGCGTGCTGCCGACGCGCAACGCCCGCAACGGCACCCTGTTCACGTCCCTGGGCAAGGTCAACATCAAGCGCGCCGAGTACACCGAGGACGACGGCCCCCTGGACCCCGAGTGCTCCTGCTACACCTGCCGCAACTTCAGCCGCGCCTACCTGCGCCACCTTTACCAGGCCCAGGAGATCCTGTCCTACCGCCTGAACACCATCCACAACCTCGCCTACTTCCTGCAGGTCGTGACCGGCGCCCGCAAGGCCATCGAGGACGGGACGTTCCAGGCGTACAAGGCCCGATTCGAAAACATCTACGACACGTGAGGAGGCACACATGCTCAAGGACATCGTCGCCGCCAGCCGCAGCTACCGCCGTTTCGACACCAGCGTCGCCATCCCCATGCAAACCCTCGAAGATCTGGTCGGACTGGCCAGGCTTTGCCCGTCCGCGGCCAACAGGCAGCCCCTGCGCTTCATCCTGTGCAACGCGCCGGCCGACAACGAGGCCGTCTTCGCCTGCCTGAAATGGGCGGCCTACCTCAAGGATTGGGACGGGCCCGCGCCGTCCGAGCGTCCGGCCGCCTACGTCATCGTGGTCAACACGGCCCATGACTGGGACATGGCCAGGATCGACCTTGGCATCATGGCCCAGACCATGCTGCTGGGCGCGGTGGAAAAGGGTCTGGGCGGATGCATGCTCGGGGCCATCGACCGCGACCGGCTGCGCGCGCACCTCGGCCTGGCGCCGGAACTGGAGATCAGCCTGGTCCTGGCGCTGGGCAAGCCTGCGGAGGACGTAAGCGTCGTGGACGTGCCCGCGGACGGCTCCATCAGGTACTGGCGGGATGAAGCCGGAAGGCACTTTGTGCCCAAACGCCCCATGACGGAGCTCATTCTGGGGAAAAGAGAGGGATAAGGAGGAGCCGCTTCCCGAAGGAAGCGGCCGATCTGGAGGCTGCCGAGCGGTGGACCTCAGCCCTTGCGGCTAATCAGCTCGCCGAGGCGGTAGGAGTCGAGGGTGTTCATGAGGACATTGCTGGCCTCGATCCACACGAACTGGGTCACGCATTCCCCGGCCAGGGAACACTCGCCGCAGATGGGCTCCCCTTCGGCGCACTGGGTCAGGGCGACCTTTTCCTCCAGGGCGCGCACCACGTCGCCGACTGTGATGTCCAAGGCGGGCTTGGCCAGCTTGTGCCCTCCGAAGGGGCCGCGCTTGCTCTTGATGAGCCCGCCGCGGCGCAGGCCAGTTATCAGCTTCTCGATGTACTTCTGCGATATGTTCTGACGCCGGGCGATATCCGTCGTGTTCACCCACCCTTTGTCCTCGTTGAGGGCAATGTCCAGGAGAAGTCTGGTCCCGTAGCGGCTTCGCGTTGTCAAACGCATGCGTTCCTCCGAATATTCATGTCCACGCCCCTAGGACCCCGCCTTGAACTGGCCATTGTCGCCGTTTGGTGCGGGCTGGTCTTTCTTTACATATTTGCGCGGCAGCTCGACGCGAAATTCAGTTCCCTCGCCGACAGTGGAATCGACGACAATCTGTCCCCCATGCTGATGCACCACATCATTGGCGATATAAAGGCCAAGCCCGGTACCCTTGCTGCCCTTGGAGGAAAAGAAAAGGGAAAACATCTTCTCCTGGGTGGCCCTGTCGATGCCCGGCCCGTTGTCCCGGATGACGAAGGAAACCTTGTTCTTGTCGCCTTCGACGATGAACGTCACCACGTGCCGATCCTTGGACTCGTCTTCGATGCATGCGTCCACGGCATTTTCCAGGATGTTGACCAGGCCGGCGGAGATGACCTCCGGGTCGATCTCGAACCGGCCGAGATTGCCATGGAATTCCTTCTGAAAACGGATATCGTGCTTAGTGGCCTTGGGCTCCACGAAATTGGCCACGCCGTCGCCGAACGTCTGCACGTCCAGGGTCTGGATGTTCAGATCGCGGTCCTTGGAGTAATAGAGCATCTCCAGGACGGAATTGCGAATCCGCGAAATCATCAGCTTGACCCGCTCCGCACCGTTGGCGACCAGGTCCATGTCGTTGTTCTGGATTCCCTTCTCAAGCCTGTACAGCCCGCCGTCCAGTGCGGTCAACATGCCGCGCACGCCGTGGGAGATGGAACCGATGAACAGCCCCAGCGACGTCAGGCGGTCCTGCAGCTCGCGGATCTGGGTGATGTCCGTGGCCAGTTCCATGACCTCGTTGATCTCCCCGTGGTCGTTTTTCAGCGGGGCCGTCAGGGTCAGCACGATTTTCTGCTGCCCGGTGCGCGTGGTGACCACTTCCTCGGTCTGATGGACCATGCCGTCGCGGAACGTCTCTTCCACCGGGCATTGGGGGCACGGGTGCGTGCGGTGCTTGTAGATCTCGTAGCAGCGCTCGCCGAGGCAGGACCCGAAATCGAGCTTGAACTGCCTGTTGGCGCGCACGATGCGTCGGTCCTTGTTCTGGACCGAAATGTAGCACGGCACCTCGTCGAAAAGCTGTCGGCAGAGCTGATGGCTTGATTCGAGAATTTTGCTCTTCTCGACCAGAAGGTCCCGGTCCCTCCGCATCTCGATGAAGGTCAGGGCACGGTCGAGGGCGATGCGCAGCGCCCGCTCCGAAACGGGCTTGAACAGGAAATCCGACGCGCCTTCCTCAAGAAAATCGAGCCCCATCTGATACTCATCCTCCGGGACGAGCACGATGATGCGCACTTCCGGAAAGCTCGTTCGTATCTTGCGCAGGACGCCCTGTCCCAGCCTGCAATCGCAGATTCCGAGCACGGCCAGGCGAGGCCGGACCACGCTTACGGTCACAAGGGCGTCATCGTAGTCGCAATTCGATGGCTGATACCCGTATTCGTGGAGGATATGCCCCAGAACCCTGCCGTGCTCGGGGTCCTGGGTGATGATCACGATGGATTCGGAAATGACGATGTTGTGCATGGCGCAAAGAAGGCGTCCTTGTCCGTGTTTAGACGGGACAAGGACGCCTGCGGGTTGAGTTTGGCGTTACCCGATGTTTTCCTTGATCGCCTTCAGCAGCTCCTCGCGGTCGAAGGGCTTGGTGAAGGAGGCGACCGCCTTCTGGATCGCGTACTTGTTGCCGGCCAGTCCGCTGATGACGATGACAGGAATGTTCTTATACTCGTCTTCCTGGCTCAGCTCGCGGTAGAAGCGCGGGCCCCATTCTTTGGGCATTTCCAGGTCCAGGGTAATCAGATCGGGCTTCTCCTGCTTGACCACTGCCAGGGCGTCGGCGCCGTCGGTGGCCTTGCAGGTCGAGTAGCCCGCATCCTGGAAGATATCTTCCAAGTAGGTGACAATATTGGGATCGTCGTCAATGATCAGGATTTTCTTGGCCATCATACACCCCCAACAATGATAAAGAGTTACACGTTTTGAATCTTATCCGGACGGTTGACCGATGCGACAGGGCACGTTGCGCGCAGAAGCACCTGCTCCAGGGTGTGGCCGAAAGCCGACTCCTCATCGCCCACATCCTTGGAATGGTGGGCCATGATGATCAGGTCGGCCTGCTTCTCGCGCGCATACTTCACGATTTCGACATACGGGATGCCTTCCCAGATGTCGGCCGACACGTTCTTGAAATCCCCGGTCTGAATGAGATATTTCCGGCGCATCCGATCCCTGGCCTCGATCATCTGGTCATCGAGCTGCTTCTGGGAGATCAGGCTGTGCGTGGAACCGATGTCGATGGCGTGGAAAACGTGCAGCTTGGCGTCCAGTTCCTTGGCGGTCTTCAGGGCGAACTTGAAGGCGTGCTCGGAAGCCTTGGAGAAGTCGGCGCCGAAGACGATGTTGGTGAAGCCGCCCCAGAAGGAGGCCACCGGACGGTTGACTACCAGGACAGGAGCCTTGGAAGCCTTGGCCACGCGCTGCAGGGTGGAGCCGGCGAAGTGACGCTGGTAGGCGTCGGCGTCGGCCTCGCAGCCAGTGGTGCTGGCGCCCATGACGATGAGGTCCACGTCCTCCTGCCGGGCCTTGCGCAGCACCTCGCGGTGCGGGATGCCGACGGCCGTGTCGATCTCGCAGTCCACGCCGCTCTTCATCTGGCGGTCATAGGTATTCTTGAGCTCATCCTTGACCCACAATGCGTAATCCTCGTCCAGCTCGACCTTCTCGCCCGTGCGTACGTCGACCACCACCTGGCTGAACCCGCGGCTGGGTACGCCAAGGACATGGTAGACGAAGAGTTTGGCATTGTAGCGCGCGGCCAGATCGAAGGCGACGCGAGCGGCGGCATCGCAGCAGGGAGAGCCGGAGGTGGCGAACAGAATCTTTGTAAACATGTGTTAACTCCCGTTCTGTTTGCGGCCTGCCGTGCATGGCACGGCAGGCCGATGACTCGTCAGACCTATTCCTGAGGCAGGAGGTGTTCGGGCACCTCGACCATCTTGAGCAGAAGGGGCTTCAGGAAGCTCCAGCGGATGCCGATTTCGAATTCCTCTTCCAGGTCGCGGATGGCATCCCAGCAGTTGTGGCAGGGGGCGATGACGAACTTCGCGCCCGTGGCCAGGATCTGCTCGCGCTTCATCTTCAGCGCGACGTTGCGCTGCTTGCGATAGCGGCCGATACCATTGAAGCCTCCGCCACCGCCACAACAATAGTTGTGTTCCTTGTTGGGCGCCATCTCGCGGAAGTCTTCGGCGATGTGCTTCATGATGATGCGCGTGCAGTCGCGCAGGCCGGCGTTCCTGACGTAGTTGCAGGAATCCTGAACCGTGACGGGCTCCTTGATTTTCTTGGCGGGGTCGATCTTGAGCTTGCCCAACTCAAGGGCTTCGGCCATCCACTCCACGTAGTGAATGCACTCCACAGGCGGCTTGCCGTCGGGGCGTCCGGCCCAGTACGGGCCTTCGATGACCGTAGCGCGGTAGGCGTGACCGCACTCGGTGGCGACCATGCGCTTGGGGCGCAGGCGCTCCATGGCTTCATAGACCGTCTCGACCTGCATCTTGCAGGCCTCCCAGTCGCCGGCGAACATGGACAGGCTGGTCATTTCCCAACCGGAGGACGGCATGGTCCAGTTCTCGCCTGCGATGTGGAAGAGGATGGCCGCCTCGACGATGTCCTCTGGGTAGTGTTTCGCCTCGCGGGCGTTGATCATGTAGACGATGTCGGCGTCTTCCTTGTCGATGGGTATCTCAAGGCAGGGCCACTCTTCGAGGGCCTCGTCGACCATCCATTCGCAGGTGTCGACGAACTCCTCGACGGTGACGTCCATCTGAGCGCGGAACAGGCGGTGCATGCCCGAGCCGATCTTCAGCTCCCACGGCACGAAGCCCTGGGAGTGCAGCAGGCCGCGCAGGTAGCTGAACATGACACCCATGTCGATGCCGTAGGGGCAGAAGGAGCCGCAACGGTTGCAGCAGGTGCACTTGGACCAGGCCGTGTCCATGCACATGCGCATGAACTCGTTGGACACCTTGCCTTTCTGCTTGACGATCTCGCCCAGGGTGGACTGGATCTTGTAGGACGGCACCTGCTTGGGGTCGCGCTCGTTGACGCTGTACAGGAAGCAGCTGTCGGCGCACAGGCCGCAGTGGGCGCAGATGTCGAGCCAGGTTTTGGTTCTGGACTTCATGGTCTTCTGGATGGTCGCCCACAATGCGTCAGCGTCCACGTCCAGCTGTTCCATTTCCGCATAGTATTGTCTGCCGTTGCTGTCGGAGAGGAGCGCATCCAGCTCCTCGCGGCAGGAAACGGGCTTCTTATTGCAAAGTTTTCCTTCGGGCATGTTGTATTCCTCTTGGCTTACCAGTCAAAATTGGACTTCATTCCGCCGCGCTTGATCCCGAAATCCATGCCCAGCTGGATACGCGTGCAGAAAAAGAGCGCGATGTGGGCCAGCTTGGTGAAGGGTGCGGTCAGAAGCACGATCACGCCGCACAGGATGTGCAGGTTGATCCAGAACGAATACGTGTCGGTGTGGTACGAGGCCATGATGCCGGAGGCCAGCAAGGTCAAGGTCAGGACCAGCAGCATGACGTCCTTGAAATCCGTCAGGATGCGCACCTCGGGCAGCAGGAACCGACGCACCGCGATGCCGATGCCGCCCATGAGCGCCGCGATGGCCAGCACGTCGGCCAGAATCTGCGGCATGGACGGCCAGTCGATGCCCAGGCCGTTTCGGATCATCACGGCGTGGCCTTCCAGGAAGATGGGCACGATGACGAGCCCGATGTGGAAGGCGAAGAACATGATGGTGAAGATGGGCTTGGCGCGCCAGCTATGGGTGCCGAAGGGCAGCAGCCAGCGGTACACGGAGCGCACGGCGCCCTTTATGCCGTAGTTCATGTGCGGCTTGTAGGCCACGCGGTCCAGCCGCCAGTCCAGCCCCTTGAAGTAGAGCACCACGCGGGCGGTCAGGCCGACAAAGAATACCGCAAAGGAAATCCAGAGCAGCGGACCAGTCAATATCTCATACATACGAATACTCCTTCATTGGTCGAAACGGACCGAGCCTATTCCTCTTCCTTGTCAGCGAACCTGTCCTCGTCCCGTTCGGTCACGAACAGCCAGAAGGCCAAGAACGCCACCAGACCAAGGCCCATTCCGACATAGGCCATGCCCTTGGTCCAGAACATGAAGTCATGATACGTCATGAATTCCATTGTACGCCTCCTTTAATGGGCTTCCTTGAATTCGGGGTGTTCGTGCAGGATCGGCAGCTTGCTCAGGCAGAAACGCAGGACCGTGATCTCCAGGGTGACGATGAACACGGTGATCATGATCTCTTCCCAGGCAGGAACGTAACGGAATTCGGACGGCAGCTGCCAGTTGAAGGCCACCAGGGAGATGTTCAGGCGGTTCAGGACGATGCCCAGGACCGTGACGATGGACGCCCAGAAGGCCAGCTTCTGGTTCTTCTCACGGGCGGCCACGGCGTACATCAGGCAGGGTACCAGCACGAAGCCGATGACCTCGACCAGGAACCAGGCGCCCCAGCCCGTGGCCAGATAGTGCCAGTTGTCGTCAATGGCCACGCCGATCCACTTCAGGTTGAAGTAGCCGAAGAGAACCACGGCCGCGGCCTTGGCGAAGCCCAGCGTCACGCCGGGCGCTTCGTCGATGTGGGTCTGGTCCATCTTGTGGTGCAGGAACTTGTGGGACAGGCCGCCCTCGAAGATGACCATGGACAGGCCGGCCGGGATGCTCGAAACGAAGAAGAACAGGGCCAGGTAAGGCGAGTACCAGAGCGGATGCAGCTTGGAGGGGGCGATCAGGTACAGCCCGCCCAGGGAAGACTGGTGCAGGGTCGACAGGATGACGCCGAAGATGGTCAGGACCAGGGTCAGGCTGTGGGCATAGTGCCGCATCTTTTTCCAGCGCAGGGTCTCCCAGACCGCAGGCGAGAACTCGATGGCCAGGACCGTCAGGTACAGGGCCACGCACAGGCCTACCTCGAAGAGGAAGGACGTGGGGCCGGGGTAGATGGTCAGGGGGTACGGCAGCCGGTAGTAGCGACCCAGGTCGTACAGCAGGGCGAAGACGACGAAGGCGTAGCCCAGGAAGGCCGTGGTGATGGCCGGACGGACCGCCGAGTGATACTTCTTCATGCCGAAGAGGTACACGGCCGCGGAGGTCGTGTAGCCGCCGGCGGCCAGGGCGACGCCGCAGAGCAGGTCGAAGCCGATCCAGATGCCCCATGGGTTGTCGTCGGTCAGGTTGGTGACGGAACCGATGCCCATGGTGAAGCGCTTGACGGTCAGCACCAGGCCGACGGCCAGGATGATGGCCGTCAGGATGTTGGCCGGGGTCCAGAATTTCTTGTCGGGTGTGGTGTGGTGAGACATCGCCACTCCTCCTTATTGCTCGCCCGCGTCGGCGGCTTCGGCTTCTTTCTTGCGAGCCTCTTCCGCGTCCTTCAGGGCCTTTTTCACTTCACGATCGACGGCTGCCTGCTTGTCGCGCTCCGCCTTGTCCATGGCCGCCTTGAGCTTCTTGGCCGCTTCGGCCTGGGCGTCGGCCACGGCTTCCGCCACGGCGTGGTGCTGCTCTTCCTCGGAGATCTTCTCCTTGCGCTTGGTCAGCGCGTAGGCGCCGGTCAGGAACACGGGCCACAGGCCGACGATGGCCGGGACCACGCCCAGGGGACCGGAGGTGAACTGCGGAGCGGGCGTGATGCCCAGATCCTCGCGCAGGCCGATCTGGGAGAAGGGAGCGCCCGAGATGTAGAGCCAGCTGGTGCCCCCCATCTCGTTCTCGCCGTAGATGTGGTTGATGTACGTGTCGGGGTGCTTGCGGATGCGCTCGCGGGCGATGCCCAGCAGATCCTCGCGGCGGCCGAAGACCAGGGCGCCCTTGGGGCAGTCCTCGACGCAGCCGGGGAGCTTGCCTTCCTCGATGCGCGGCTGGCACATGGTGCACTTGCGCACCCGCGGCGTGACCGGGTCATGATACTCGTACGTGGGAATCTCGAAGGGACAGGCGATCATGCAGTAGCGGCAGCCCACGCACTTGGAGGCGTCGTAGCTGACGGCGCCGGTCTTGTCCTTCTTGAAGGCGCCGACGAAGCAGGCCGAGGCGCAGGCCGGTTCGAGGCAGTGGTTGCACTGCTGCTTACGGTAGACCGGCTTGTCGCCGACCGCGTACTTGTTGACCACCGTGAAGGTGTCGTGGTGTGTGCGGCGACGCTTGTCCATGACCGTCAGGTCGTCGAAGGGCACGGGCTGGGCCGGCAGTTCGTTGACCTTGTTGCATGCGGCTTCGCACTTTCTGCAGCCGATGCATTTGGTGCTGTCAAAGAGCACCCCAAAGCTCTCGGGATATCCCGTGAAATGATGAGTTCCACCGGCACTGGCCGAAGACGCCGCCAAACAGGCCCCTGCGCCAGCCAGCATGCCAATGAATTTTCTGCGTTTCATAGTAGCTCCTCGTTATTGCGACCTTGCAGGCAGGTTACTTTTTCGCGGCGTGGCATTCGGTGCAGGCCGTGGCCGCCGGCTTCTCGATGCCCATCTCCGTGTGGCAGCCGATGCACTGCTGGTGATAGGCGGTCTTCAGATCTGGCTTGGCCTCTGTCAGGGGGCCGGCGCCCTTGCCGTGACAGCTGACGCACTTGGGCGGGTTGGCCGAAGCGGGGCTGTTGTGGTGACAGCCGGAGCAGACGGCGTTGGGGCTCGCGTGGAAATACGCAGCCATGGCGTCGTCCTTCATGCCTTCCATGATCTTCTGCACGATCTTGCGGTGCGGGAACTTGCTGGCCTGGTATTCATTGGCCAAAACGCCGATCTCGATGTTTTCGGGGATCTCGTCGATCTTCACGACCGTGTCGGACTTTGCACGGGTATCAAAGAGCATGGCCGCGGTGTTGACCTGCATGGTCTTGTCCTGAGCCATTTCGGGGCCGGCCGTGATGCTGACGTGGCACTTGGCGCAGCTGGCCTCGGTCTTCTGGCCCGTGCGGCCCATGAAGGTATGGCAACCGGCGCACTGCTTCTTGTCCTGGGCCTGGGCGTGGCAGCCCACGCAGCTGGCCTTGGCGGTCACGCGGTGCATGGCCTGCTCGGTGGTGATGAAGGCGCCCTCTTCCTTGCCAAGGGAGGTGTGGCACTGGGAACAAGCCACCACGCCCTTGGTCGAGGAGGTGTGATGACAGACCGAGCAATTCTCGTTCGTTTCTTCGTGCTTCTTGTGGTTGAAGGGCACGGCGTTGACGAGGGCCGGCTCTGCGGAAGGCTTGGCGGGTTCGGCCATGAGCAGGGCGAAATCGGACTGGCCGGCTTCGAGCCTGGGCGCGTCGGCGACTTTCTTGAACGTGGCGCGAACGGTCGCGTCATGGCAGCCGGAACACTCCACGGGGCCGCTGGGCTGCTTGGCCTTGGCTATCTCCATGTGGCAGGACACGCACTTCTCGTGCGACTGGTCCTTGTTTTCGGCAAAGGAAAGATTGCGTTTTTCGGGCTTGTCCTGGGTGTGGCACTTGGAGCAGTTGTCCTTCTGGCCGGCCGGGGCGGGGACCATCTTGGACGACTGGTGCCTGTAGTGCAGGGACTTGTCGAAGGTCGGCAGCGTGCGGGACGTTTCCGCAGGCCCGGCATGACATGTCCGGCACTGTCCGCTCTCGGGCCCGCTCTTCTTGCCGGCCTTGGACGTGTCGGTGTGACACTTGATGCAGTTGTCGTGGTAAACGGCCTTGAGTTCGGCTGCGGTCGTGTCTGCCTCGCGCTTGAACTTGGCCGTGACCGTGTTCCCGGTCACCTTGTGGCAGGATTCGCACTTCCCTTCGACGGCCTTGGTGTGCTTGTCATGCTCGAACCGGACAACTGGGTACTCGAGATCACCGAACTGCTTGAGCGTATCGATGGTGACGAGATCGGCGCCCAATTGCTTCGTAGCGACCTGTTCCTGCTTTCCCCCAAGAGCGTTCAGACCGATTCCGGCCACTGCCATGCTTACGCACAGGATTCCGACCCATCGCAGCATTGGTCTTCCCTTCTCCATGTGAAAATTCCTTTGTTGAAATCCACTCCGGAAAATTCCGGCAACCACCCTCGCCAAGAGGCACCGCCTCCCGGCGCCCTCCTCTGTCCCGGAAAAAACCAGACCGCGAACACGTCCGCACGAAAGCCGGACAGGAAATTTGAAACAGACTGTTCAGGTATGATTTATTCCGACCTCGGAGGTATAGAATTCCGAAAATCTCGTCAAGGCTTAATCCATTTTTTCACAATCTAATCCAAACTTGGAAAGACCCCGCGCAATTCGAATTATAGCGCATAATGTCAATGACTTACAAATATGCAATGCGAACAAATACACAAAAGCACAATGCCGCACCGAAGCCCAAAGGCCCCCAAAACGGCGGTAAGAGGTATAAAAAAAGCCCGGTCTCCAAGGGGAAACCGGGCTTTTTGAACGGAACCGAAAAGAATTATTTCTTCACATGGCATTCGCCGCAGGCCACAGGGCCTTTCTTCTTTTCGACGTGACACGACTTGCACTGGCGGTGGTACGCCATGCGCAGGCCGGGCTGGGAGCCCTGGGCTTTCAGGGTATGGCATTCCGAGCAGGCCTGATCTTCGGAACTTTCGCCCTCCACGAGCTTGCCGTCCTTGTAGACGTGATGGCATGCGGCGCAATCTTCGATCGCCGCCTTCTCGTTGTGGGTGTCATGATCGAAGGCGCTGACGGGTCGTTCCAAGGTTCCGAAGGCCTCGACCTTCAGAACCGTGTCCTCCTGGGAAAAAGCCGGAACGCTGCACAGCGTGACGCAGAGCGCGACGAAGCAATAGATGGCGTATCTGTATAGTTTATGTCTCATCACTCACCCCTAGACAGCATTTGGTTTTTCCATGCAATCGTAGATAATCTCACCAAGGAACTTGAGCTGCATGTCCAGTTTGTACTTGTGGATAATATCCTCAAGTCCACCGTGACAGTTATGGCACGGGGCAATGCACACCTTGACGCCGGTGGCCTGAAGCTGTTCAGCCTTGACTCTGTTGCTTTCCACGCGGGAGTTCTTGAATGGCGGCCCGCAGTTGATGACACCGCCGCCCGCGGCGCAGCAGTAGTTGTGTTCCCGGTTGGGCGTCATCTCGATGAAGTTGGGGCAAAAGGCCCGCACCACTTCGCGCGCCTTTTCGTGCAGACCTCGGCCGCGCACGACGTTGCACGGATCGTGGAAGGTCACGGGCTCCTCGAACAGCTTGGCGACCTTGATCTTCCCTTCGTTCAGCAGGTCCCAGTAAAACTCCAGGGCGTGCACGACCGGAATGGGGGGCATGCGCCAGCCGAGAACGCGGTTGCCCGTATCGTATACGGAGCGGAAGGCGTGACCGCACTCGCCCATGACGATCTTCTTGACCCGCAGCCTGGCCGCCGTTTCGAAATGCAGGCGCTTCAGGCGTCCCATCATCTCGGAGTCGCCCGTGTACATGGCCATGTCGGAGTTGTCCCAGCCGGGGGTAGCCGGCATGGTCCAGTCCATGCCCGCCTCGTTCATGATGGCCGCGGCCTGGTAGATGAGCTGGGTCCGGAACTTGGGCTCGGGCCCGATGACCGAGTACATGATCTCGGCCCCTTCCTTCTCCAGCGGGATGCGCGCGTTGGGCAGTTCTTCGCGCATCTCGTCCTCCTGCCAGTGCAGGGCGTCGATCCACTCGTCGTCCTTGACCCACATCTGGTTCATGGTCGCAGAATGGGAATGAGCCGTATCCTGGATGTAGAGCGGCGTGATCTCCAGTTTGTGTGAAATGCGGCGCACCAGCGACATCATGTAGGCGATATCGATTCCGAAGGGACAGTACTGCACGCAGCGGCGGCACATGTTGCACTCGGTCTGCGCCACCTGCACGGCCTGCTTCATGAATTCGGTCGAGACCTTGCCCTTCTTGTCGAGCATCTCCCAGATGGTCTGCTTGACCTTGCCCACCGGCGAGAACCGGGGGTCACGGTCGCGGGAGAGGTAGAAATGGCAGGCCTCGGAGCACAGTCCGCAGTGAGCGCACGTCTCGACGTACGCCTTCAGGCGGGACCCGGCCTCATTGTCGAGCACCTGATTGATCGTCTTCTCGATCCTCTCGGGGGTCAGCTTTTCGGCCCCCCTTTCAATACCTTCGTCCTTTATCCAGACGCGTTCTTTCATAGCGTTCTCCTCTTTTTACCAATCCTTGACGTGGCGCACCATGCCGAACTCGGAACCGATGTATGCCCTGGTCAAGGGAGCCAGAAGCATGTGACTCAGACGCGTGAAGGGGATGGCCACGAGCAGGAGCTCGGCGCACAGCATGTGCAGGATGACCATGGTCATGTAGTCGCCCAGCTGATGGTAGGCGAGGACGCCCGTCACGAACGGCGAGGCCACGAGGGCGAGGAGGGCGAAATCCGTCCAGTCGGTGACATATTTGACTTCGGGCCGCACGACCCGGCGCACGCCGAAGAAGATGCAGGCGCCGATCACGGCAAAGGCGATGATGTCGGCCACGGCGTCGGGGATGGTCACCCAGCCGATGCCGAAGCCTTCCTCGATCATGATCTGGTGCGCGGACACGAAGATCAGCAACGCAAAGAAGGCGATGTGAAAGAAGAACGCCACGCCCGTGAAGACGGGGTGCAGCCTCATGTTCACGGTGTTGAACGGGATGGACCAGTTGATGATGGACCTGAGCCCGTACTTGAGGGAAACGTAGTTGAGAAGGACCTGGTCCTTCTGCCTGGCGACGCTCAGGGTCGACCAGATCTTCCAGATCGACCCCAGCGCGAAGATGGTCCACGCCGCCCAGGCCAAGGGGCCGGATACCAGCAAATAAATGTCCTGCATGTCGGGCCTCCTTATCCGATGATTTTTGCGACGGGTTCGACGATTCTCATGTACTTCCCGTCCGCGATGGCGCGAATGAGGACCTTGCTTCCATCCGGACTGAAGGTGGGATCGAAGCACTGGTCGAAGCCCTGGCCGTAGTCCTTGCCGTCCACCGCGATGGTGAACTTGCCCTTCTTCTCGACCCGGGCTGCGACATGCTTGCTGTCGGGGGAGAATACCGGGGCGAAGCACATGTCGTACTGGCCGCCCCAAGGCTTGTCGTCGGCGAAGACCGTCCACTTGCCGTCCTGCTTGCCCAAGGCGGCAAGGCGCTTTCCGTCGGGGCTGAAGGTCATGTCCATGACCATGTCGCCAAAGGTGGTGTTCCAGGGCTTGCCGTCCACGGCCAGGGTCCAGCGGCCGTATTCGGGGCAGACGATGGCGGCCAGCTTGTCGCCGGACGGGCTGAACTGCTGCTGCCAAGTCTGGAAGAACGACGGCTGCCAGATGACCTTGCCGTCCTGGGCCATACCCCATTTGCCGGACAGGCGCACCGGCGCCACCACCGATTTGCTCTTGGGATGGAACAGGGGCTCCCACACCTGGTTGAAGATGGCGTTCCAGGGCTTGCCGTCCACGACGATGGTGTAGTCGAACAGGTTCAGACGCACCTGCGCGGCCACGGACGAATTGTCGGCGCTGAAGCGCGGGCTCCAGGCGTTGACGAAATTGACGTCCCAGGCTTCCCCATCCACGGCCACGGAAAAGATGCCGTCCTTGAACTTGAAGACTTCGGCCTGCCCCAGGGGGATGGTCTGCACCACGGCGGCGGATTTCTTTCCGTCGGCGCTCAGATGAAAATTGTTGGCGTTGGCGTAGAGGTTTTCCCAAGCCACGCCGTCCACGACCATGCCGTACGTCATGGAGTCGGCGACGCAGCAGGCGATGACCGATCCGTCCTTGGAAAACATGGTGTTGAACAGGAAGCCGAAGCTTTCCTCCCACTGTTCGCCGTCGACGCACATGGTCCAGTCGCCCTGGTCGTTGGCCAGACCGGCCAGACGCCCGTCAGGTGAGTACCGCAGATACCAGATACGCTCATACCTGGGTTCCCAGCACGATCCGTTGACGCAGACGCTGAATTCGCCCTCGCCGGTCTTGACGACTGCACCCACCTGCTCGCCGTCCGGGCTGGCCTGGTTTTCCTCCCGCCACTCAACGTCGCAGTCACATTCGGTCAAGTCGGCCACGGTTCTGGAGCCTACGCCCCAATCCCAGGCAGAATAGTCACTCATACACACCCTCCTTACCAACTTGGTTACGCCCAAAACTTGTCACGGTCGCCCGATGATCACGGCAGAAATCCGTCCCGGGTCCCGTCATTTCCTGTTATGAAATTACCCCTCCAGCACTGCTTTACTACCCATTTTTTTTTGTGATCCCGCTATCATGGTAATCAGAGTCTGTAAACACCATTTTCATTTCAGACTCTTTGAGTCTACAACTTTTCGGATTCACCTTGTACGAATATAACGCCACAACAACGCTGAACGAACGAATTCCGACTGGGCATATCAATATTACATGCGATAGCAGCCAACAAACCAGAATTGTTGAACACGACAGTGCGTTCCAGACGAATTGAGCGTCGACGAACACGCGTTGAAATAAAACAACCCGGTCAAGCCGGGTTATTCGGAGGGCGGAAGGGCCGAAAGAAAAAAAGCGGGTTTGGTCCGGCCGCAGGCTGCGGCAGACCGGTCAGAGGGAGTCGGACTTGTCCTCCAGGATATCGACGGGAGGCGCTGAAGGCAGGCCCTTGGGCGTATCGGCGGTGACATCGATGGGCTTCGGCGAAACCACCGCGCCCTTGCTGTCGATCATTGTCCGTTCGTCGAGGATGGCGATCCCCAGACGGTCCATGACCTCGCGCTTGTAGTCGTATTCCATGTTCTTCTTGCGCAGCTTGTAGTTGAGCACCATGCGCACCACCCCGAAGATGGTGCCCGCGGCCAGCACGCAGCCAAGGCCGATGAGCAGGAACCGGGATGCGGCCTCGCCGAATCTGGCCAGAAAGTCCATGATGGCGCCCATGTTGTACACCACGCCGATCAGGGCCCCCAGGAGCAGAAGGGTCAGCAGAAAAGGCAACTGGAAACAGAAGTTTGCGGTTCTGGCCAGCTTCCCGGCGAACCCTTCGAGCCCGTCCTCCTTGAAGACCGCCTGACCGCGCTGGCCGTAGAGAAAGGAATTGAAGGCCACGACCACGATCCCGGTGAGGAAGGTCAGGGCCACCGGTGCGGCGAAGGACACCAAGAAATAGGCTTTCCAGGGAAAGGGTACGTCGACGGGCTTGCCCGTGACCGCCACCTCGTCGATGCCCAGCTGGTAGACCCAGCAGACGAGGAAGATGAGCACCTCGACCACGATCAACAGCTGGACGTACCTCCTGAAGAGGTCCTTGATCTCGTAGTCGTCGAAGAGCGAGGCGACTCCCTTTCTTCTACCGCCGCTCTTGGTCTTCTGATTGTCCTGCATTGTATCTCCGTGTTGCGCCGGCCGTCGGCGGGCGGCAACTTCGCGTCTGAAATCCGAGTGTTCCGGTTCCTGTTGCGGCTGGACCGCGCCGTCACCGCCGCATCCGACGGCGAGGCGCCCAGCTGGTTTCCGGCGCCAAGCCGCCGGACAGTCCTGAGGGTTGAGTTCCGCCCTGCTTCGGATTAGGCATGAGAGCTTCGTTCACGAATCCCAACAATAGCCTTAGCGGGTATTTCCATGAGCCATTTTGACATCATTGTCATCGGGGCGGGACCGGGCGGTTATGCCGCAGCTCTTCTCGCCAGTCAAAGAGGAAAAACGGTCGCCCTCATAGAAAAAGAACACCTCGGCGGGACCTGCCTGAACTGGGGCTGCATCCCCACCAAACTCTACCTCGGCGCCACTGCGCCCCTTGAGGGGCTGCACGCCCAATCCAGGCTGCGCCTGTGCAGCGGGTCCATCGCAGTTGATATGCCCGCGCTGAAAAAACGCAAGGGCGCCTTCGTCTCGGCCACGCACAAGGCCATGTCCTCCCGCCTCGAAAAGGACGGAGTGGCCCTGATCCGGGGCGCGGCCGAGCTGACCGGGGCCACGACCCTGCGTGTCGCCGACGAATCGGTGCGCGAGCTGTCCTTCTCTGCGCTCGTCATCGCCACCGGCTCCTCATCCAACTGGTTCCCCGGCCTTGAGCCGGACCACGAGCGCATCCTCGACTCCACGGACCTGCTTGATCTGGAAGAGGCGCCCGAAAGCCTGGCCGTCATCGGCGCCGGGGCCATCGGCCTGGAAATGGCCGACTTCTGGAACCGCCTGGGAACGCGCATCGACCTCGTCGAAGCCGCGCCGCGCATCGCCCCGGCCGAGGACGAGGAGATCGCCCAGACCCTGCACGGCATACTCAAACGCAAGAAGTGGAACATCGTCACGGGCAAGCGCGTGGCAGGCATCGTAAACGAAGGGGATGCGGTGCTGACCCGTCTGGAGGACGGCACGGAGATCCGCAGCGCCAAGGCCCTCGTGGCAGTGGGCCGCAAACCCAACACGGCCGGGCTCGGACTCGGGACCGCCGGAATCGACACGCGCGGAGGGGGCTGGATCGCCACCGATGATTGCCTGCTGGCCGCGCCGAATATCTACGCCATTGGCGACGTCAACGGCCGCACCCTCCTGGCCCATGCCGCCGAACACCAGGGGCACTACGCCGTGCGTCACGCCCTTGGCGAGTCGACCGCGCCCTACGAACCGGGGCCCATGCCGGGCTGCATCTACGGTTCCATCGAGGTCATGCGCGCCGGCGCCACCGCCGCCGAACTGATGGCCGCCGGCACGCCCGTCCAGGTCTCCCGCGCCAACCTCGGAGCCAACCCCATCTCCCAGGCCCACGGCCAGGCCCAGGGCCTAGTCAAGGCCGTATGGTCCGACGGCGTGCTGCGGGGCCTGAGCGCCGTGGGGTACGGAGCCTCGCACCTGGTCACCCTGGCCGAGATCATGGTCCGCGACGGCTGGACCCGCGCCACGGCCCACGAGCACATCTTCGCCCACCCGACCCTGGACGAGAGCCTGCGCGACGCCCTGACCGCCCCCCTGGAGGACAAGTGAGCCAGGGCCCGTTCCGCGCCCGCAGGCCCCTGGTCCTGGCCTCGGCCTCGCCCCGCAGACAGGCCCTGCTGGCCGGGCAGGGGCTGCATTTCGAGGTCGTCCCCAGCGCCGTGAAGGAGCCCGCGCCCGAACCCGTCGAAGCCCCGTCCGACTACGCGGCCCGCATGGCCCGCATCAAGGGCGCCGACATCGCCGCCCGCCACCCCGACAAGGTTGTGCTCTCGGCCGACACCATCGTGGTCCGGGGAACCGACATCCTCGGCAAGCCGCAGGACTGCCGCGAGGCCGTCGACATGCTTTCGTCCCTGTCCGGCGGCTGGCACGAGGTCATCACGGGTTTCTGCGTGCTGTGCGAACGCGACGCCCTGGCCGTCTGCCACACCGTGACGACCAGGGTGCACATGGCCGCCAACTCCCCGGAAATGCTCGCGGCCTACGTGGCCACGGGCGAACCCATGGACAAGGCCGGCGCCTACGGCATCCAGGGCATCGGCGCCTTCCTGGTGGACGAGGTGCAGGGTTCCTACACCAATGTAGTCGGTTTGCCCCTGCGTTCGATCCTGAACATCCTCCTGGAAATCGGAGCCATCGGAGTGGCCGATGCCTGAAACCAAACCCGAACCACTCTCCTCCCGACTGGCGACCCATCTGGCCACCCTCGGCCCGGCCGGGCGCATGCCCAAGGCCCCGGGCACGTGGGGCTCCCTGGCGGCCGCCGCCGCGGCCCCCGTTCTGTTCCTGCCCCTGCCCCTCTGGGCGCGCCTCGCGGTCCTGGCCGTCCTCTTTCCCGTCGGAGCCTGGTGCGCCGGACGGACCGAAAAGTGTCTGTGCTGCAAGGACCCGTCCTGCGTGGTGGTTGACGAACTGTGGGGGCAGTGGATCGCCCTGCTCCCCCTGGGCGCGGCCGAGCCGCTGTGGATCGTCCCGGCCTTTCTGCTCTTCCGCCTCTTCGACATCGCCAAGCCCTGGCCCGTGCGGGCCTCGGAGCGCTGGCTGCCCGGTGGCTGGGGCATCATGATCGACGACGGGCTGGCCGGCCTGTACGCCCTGCTCGTCCTGCTGGTCTGCCGCGCCCTGTTCTAGACCATGGCGTCCACGCTCCCGCCGCTACCCCCGCTGCCCATTGACGTAGTCCTGCCCGAGCTGTCTCATGCCCTGCGCACGGACACGGCCTGCGTGGTCCACGCCCCACCGGGCAGCGGCAAGACCACTCGCATCCCCCTGGCCCTCATGGACGCCCCCTGGGCCGCCGGGCGCAAGATCCTCATGCTCGAACCCAGGCGCCTGGCCGCGCGCGCCGCGGCCAGGCACATGGCGGGCCTACTGGGGGAGAAGGCCGGGGAGCGCGTCGGCTACCGCACGCGCCTGGACATCCGGGTCTCGTCCTCAACCCGTGTCGAGGTCGTGACCGAGGGCATCCTGACGCGCATGCTGCAGCACGACCCGGAACTCACGGGCTACGCCTGCGTCATCTTCGACGAATTTCATGAAAGAAGCCTCCAGGCCGACCTGGGTCTGGCCCTGTGCCTGGAAGTCCGCGCCGCCCTGCGGCCCGACCTGCGCCTGGCCGTCATGTCCGCCACCCTCGACGTGGAGGCCGTGGCCGCGCTCCTGGCCCCGTGCTGCATCCTGTCCTGCCCGGGACAGGTCCACGCGGTGGAGACCCGCTACCTGCGCCTGCCCGAACGCTTCGTCGAGGAACGCATGGCACGCGCCGTATCCCTGGCCCTGGCCACGGAAACGGGAAGCATCCTGGCCTTCTTGCCCGGTGCGCGCGAAATCCGCCGCACGGAGGAACTCATCGGCGCGCCATCCCCCGGCGTGGAGGTCCACCCGCTCCTGGGCGCCCTGACCGCGGCCGAGCAGGACAGGGCCATCTCCCCGCCCCCGGCCGGGACGCGCAAGGTCGTGCTGGCCACGGCCATCGCCGAAACCTCCCTGACCATCGAGGGCGTGCGCGTCGTCATCGACAGCGGCCTGGCCCGCCTGCCCCGCTTCGATCCCAGAAGCGGCATGACGGTCCTGGTCACGGAGCCCGCCTCCCTGGCCACCGTGACCCAACGGCAGGGCCGCGCCGGCCGCACGGGGCCGGGCGTGTGCCTGCGCCTCTGGGACCCGGCCGACGAGGTCAGCCGCAAACCCTTCCCCGCCCCGGAAATGCTGGAGGCCGACCTCACCCCCCTGGCCCTGGACCTGGCCCTGTGGGGTGCAGCCTCCCCCGCGGACCTCGCGTGGCTGACCCCGCCACCGACCGGAAATTTCCAGAGTGCCAGACGCCTCCTGCGGGAACTCGGCGCCCTCGACGACACAGGACGCATCACGGCCCACGGCCGCGACATGGCCGCCCTGCCCCTGCACCCGCGCCTGGCGCACATGGTCCTCGCAGCCAAACGCATCGGCCACGGCCCCACCGTGGCCCACCTGGCCGCCATCCTGGGCGAACCGGGCCGCATCATGCGCTCCTCCCCGGACCTGCGCGAAGCCGTGCGGCCGCGGGGGCTCTCCGACACGCTGCGGGCCTCCATGGAGCAGATCGCCCGGCTCGCCTCCGTCAAACCCGGGCCCGTCGACCCCGAATCCGTCGGACTGCTAACTTCCCTGGCCTACCCCGACCGCATCGCGCGCCGCCAGGAGGACGGGTCCTACCGCCTGACCAGCGGCCGCAAGGCCGTCTGGCCGGGACCCAGCACCCTGTCGGGCCACGAATTCCTGGCCGTGGCGCAACTGGACGGCAGCGCCGACAACGCCCGGATCTGGCAGGCGGCCCCGCTCTCCTGGCAGGAACTGCACAAACATTTCGGGAATCTCATGCTCTTCGAGGACGAGGTGCGCTTCGACCCGCTCCTCGACCGCGTGGTCAGCCGCCGAAAACTGATGCTCGACGCGCTCTGCCTGCGGGATGAACCCCTGGCCGCCGACCAGGATGCCGTGACCAGGACCCTCCTGGCCGGGCTCAAAGACGTCTCGCGCCTGCCCTGGGATGACCAGAGCCGCGCCCTGCGCGACCGCGTGCGCTTTCTGCGCAGCCTCGACGAGACAACCTGGCCCGACCTGTCCGACGCAGCCCTCCAGTCCTCCCTGACTGACTGGCTCGGACCCTTCGCTCCCGGCATGCGCTCCACGGCGGACCTCGCCCGGGTCCCGCTCCTGGAGGCCCTGAAAAACCTCATCGGATGGGAAAAACTCAAACTCCTGGACCGCCTGGCCCCGGAATACCTCGACGTTCCCTCGGGTGCCCGGCGCCGCGTCGACTACTCACCGGAATCCGGCCCCGTCCTGCCCGTCAAGCTCCAGGAAATGTTCGGCTGCGCCGACACCCCCACCCTGGCCGGCGGCCGCCACCCCCTCGTCCTGCACCTGCTCTCCCCCGCCGGCCGCCCCCTGCAGGTCACCCGCGACCTGCCCTCCTTCTGGAAGAACGGCTACCCCCTCGTGCGCGCCGAAATGCGCGGCCGATACCCCAAACACCCCTGGCCCGAAGACCCCGCCAACGCCATGCCCACGGCCAAGACAAAGAAGACCATGACGCCGAGATAAGAACGCCTCCGGCGGGTAGGGGACGCGCCCGCTGCACCCCATTCATGTCTTTCGCTTCTCACACCCTTCCGCCCCGCCTCAAGCGGTCCGTCGCGGACCGGGCAAGAGCCGTCGGCTGTCCGACCGAGCCAAGCACCATTTGCTCCCCGGCCGTCAAACGGTCAACGCGCCGCCCTCTGCCCGAAGCTCAAGGCCGGGAAGCATTACGAGGCCCTCAAGGAAGTTCCGGCAGTCCTTGCCCGGCCCGCGACTCCCGGAAAAGACAGCTCATTATACTGATAATGCCCAATACCACTCCCTAGCATCACGCATTACCTTCTCCGCTACAAGAATGTTTGACGCCCTCAGAGACGGGGGCAGGACACTGCTACGCAGGAGGTCAAATTGATGGAGGTCATGAATGCCTGCGGCGCGCTCCGACGTGTCGAAAACCCGGGTGCGCTTCTGCAGGAAACCCGCGACAAAGGGTGCGCGTTCTGGCTGATTCTGGACCCCCTGTGTCACCAGGAGGCCCTGGCCCAGCTGTACGACAATGAGCCCGACACGGAAAAAACCATCCTATTCCTGAAAACCACGCTGGCGGAATCAAGCGAGGTTTCACCCTGGCTTGCGGCCCTTTCCCTGAATTCCCCCATGGAGCGTTGGATCAACGAATCCAAGGCATCAGGATGGGGGTTCTATTTCACTTCGGACGCCCCCTTCTCCGAAATACTCGCCCATCTGCGCAGCCTGGTCTTCATCAAGAGGGGTGAGAAACGGGTCATCTTTCGCTTTTGGGATGGACGCATACTTACACGCATCTGCCAAGGCATACCCGAGGACATCCCCATGCTGCTGGGGCCCATCCGCCGCATCCTGACCCAGGACGAAGGGGACGGGTGGATCTGCATCGACAGGGACGGGGACGCGTACATGGAAGAAGCGCATCGTCCGGGAACGGTCCTGCCCAGCCCCTGGTACGCCTTCACGGACCGCCACGACCGGCTTTTCCACGGCAAGCGCCCCGGGATCGTCGCCAGGAACATCGTCGAGTCCCTGTTCAATGAAAAAATGGAGCATGGCCTCGCCCTGCCACCAAACGAGGCGCTCTCGGCCTTTGTCGCCCGCCACGTGAACCGTGGTCTGGCCCTGGGGCTTTGGGGGTTGGAGGCCCTGGAACTCTTTGTCCGCTGCTGCCTGCGTCACGGCGAGTGTTTCCCCGACGCGCAGGCCATGCCGGTCCTTTCCCCCCTTGCCCGCACACCGCTCGACGAGGACGCGGCCGTGGCCGTCATGCGCCGCTTCTGCAACCAGGGAGGTTCCCATGTCTGACCCAGGAATGTGTTCTGTCTGCCCCAAGTTGAAACGCGTCGGCTTTGCCCTGGAGACACAGGGCAGCGAGCCGCCCGTGCCCCTGCCAGGAGGGGTAATACATGCCTTCAGTGTCGCGGCAGAGGGCGAACGGCAGGAACTGGGCCTGTTCCAGACCGTGGTCTGGCTGGGCCCCGAGGACGACCCGCAGGCCACGACCGAAGGCCATCCCTGGCGTGACTACACCTACGCCCAGACCACGACGGTGCACCAGACAGACGACCTCGATTACATCCCCATACTGCCGCGCGGAAAAGGCGGCCGGCCATGACCCGGGGCCGAACAGCCCCCCGCAGCGGCTCCGCCGTCAGCGGAAGCCCCATATCCCGTGCGCAGCGTTGCGCACTGTGCTTCCTTGCCATCCTGACACTTCTTCTCGCCGGAGGTTGCAAAACCATGCAGCACACCACAACAAGCCAGCCCCCCCTGCCTGTGCCCCTCTACCCCGTGGGACGCTTCCTCTTCCCCGTGCCTCAGGGGCTGGAGTTCCAGGGCAGGATCATAAACATCAACGATATGTCCATCGAAGAAACGGACTGGAACTCCGGGGACCGCGCAAAGCAGTTTCGGGCCCTCTGGGAACCGGTCCGCGACGAGGCCAGGAAGCACTACGACGTGTACAAGAACACGCCCGTCGTCCGAGGCGGGTTCGTCCAGGAGGACGTCAGCGAACACTTCGGCCACCCGGCCGTCCTGCTCTGCTACTCGGCCCAAAACGGCGCGCACTGGATCGACACGTTCGTGGCCTTGCCGGACTGGATCCTGCGCATCAAGGAGGAAACTGCCTATGAGATAGGCAAGGAATGCTTGGGCGACCTGAAAGGGACGACCCTGGACTTTTTCAGGCACTACCGCACGGACAGGTCAGATCTCCCGGCGGACATGTTCTGGACGGGGAGGGGGTGGATGCGGGGGATGAAGACATGGGACGAGAGCGCAGATGCCTACGCACGGCGCGAAGAGACGGATACTGGGCCGAAAATATCGCTGAATCTAAGGACGTACACGATCTCGACTCCTGATGAACCGGCCAAATCGATCAAATCGATACGAAAAATTCTTGATGGAAATAAGATCGATCTCAAAATCCTGCGTTCACGCCACCGCACCTTCGAGGGCATGCCCGGTCTGGAGGAAGTCGTTATCCTTTCCGGGCATGAATGCGGCACACCAAAATCGACACTCTTTGCCAAGTGGGCCATCGAAGCAGAAGCCAAAAACCCGCAAAGACCTACGATCTACCTGGAGATGAGCTGCGACGCAGCAGCTCAGGACGATGCTTTGCGCTTCTGGGACGCGTCAATAAATAATTTTATATCCATTCAAGCATGGCACGCCAAGATGAGAGGAGGAAGATAATGCGCAACAATACACCCAAAGTACCCTACGACGATCCACTGCGACACAGGAAGACCCCGCGGGAAATGCTTAAGGAACCGATTTCCACAGAATGCGAGGCCTGCAGGGACAACATCATCCAGGTCCTGCGTGACACCATCGCAGTCATCTTCGTGCCCGGCATCATGGGCTCAAAGCTGAAAAATCCCAAGAATGCTCCCGCTTGGAATCCGGACGACCTCTCGTTCATGTCGGGTACATACATGTGGGCAAAGCCAAAAGATCGCTACAACCTTCTCATCAAAAATAAACCAAGCCTCTTGAACGAGATCACCGAGAAACACATCAACTACCCCAAAGCCGAAGAACGCGGCTGGGGCAGCGTGGCCTGGAGCTTTTACGGGGACCTGCTGACCTCCATCCAGGACTGGGCCACGCCCCTCAAGGTGCTGCTGGACCTGCCCGTCTACGCCTTCGGCTACAACTGGCTGGAGTCAAACCGCGTGTCCGGGGAGAAGCTGCGCGAATTCATCCACACCATCAAGGCCGAAAAGGTCATCCTCGTGACCCACTCCATGGGCGGTCTGGTGGCGCGCTGGGCCTTGGGAGGCGATGAAGCCGGGGACGTCGCAGCAAAGGTCCTCGGCGTCGTCCATGGCGCGCAGCCCGTGCACGGCGCCCCGGTGGCTTACCGGCGCATGATCGCCGGGCAGGAGGTGGACGGCTTCTTCAACATCCTGGGCATGCTCGGCGCCAAGGTTCTCGGGTCCGACGGCCCGTCCATCACCGCCATCTTCCCCCACGCCGAGAGCGCCCTGGAACTCCTGCCCAGCCAGCATTACCGCACCAACGACGGCAGGCGGGAATGGCTGCACGTCCAGGATCCAGGCTCGCCGGACGGGCTTCAGTCCTACCCCAAGGGCGACCCGTACCGGGAAATCTACGCCAGAAGCAGCCATCGCGACTTCTGGGGCATGATCCACGGCGGCTGGTTCCAGCCGGACCCTCTGGAGGAAGGGGCCTTGGGCCGCGTCTTCCATGGCGAGGCGACAGAGGCGGATCCCGACTCAGAAATTCGGGCCAGGATATTTCTGAACAGGCTGGAGGCGGTTCGGAGTTTTCACGCCACGATCGGCGACTACAGCCATCCGCGCACCATGCAGCTCTTCAGCAGCGGCGGCCAGGACACGTGTTCGGAAGTGAGCTGGCTGGCCAGGGACGTGACCCTGACCGTGGCGCGCCGCCCCGGCGACATGCGCGGGGACAGGGACATGAGGGACAGGTATTTCGCCCTGCGGCACATCCCGGGCATCCTGGAACGCAGCCGGGGCGAATACAGCGAGGTCCGCTGGGTCGAGGCCGACGGATCCCACGGAAAAACGGTGCCCTGGGACACGCCCTTTGCGGAACTGGACAGAGGAATCAGGGAAGGACGGCGGCTCATCCTGCTACGAGTGTCAGATTTCGGCGACACGGAACCGGGCATGGCCGACACATGCAACCTGGGCGACGGCACGGTGCCGCTCAGTTCAGCGACAGGCCTCCAGCCGGATTGCACCACCTGGGGCAACGCAACGCACACCCTTCCGTTCTGGCAAAACGCTTGGCACTCCATGATCGCCACCGGTTGTCCCACAAACGCGAACCATTCGGGATTCTTCGACCAGAGTTCCATCCAGGCCACCATCAACACCATCCACAACCTCTGTCTGGGATGGCTCCGGGAAGAGTACGACTAAAAGCACGGACTGCTTTCCTGCGCTGGACGATGGGACGAAGGAGATTGGAGTGCAGGGGGTGCACCCCCTGCACTCCATGCACCTCTTTCTTTCTCCACGCACTTCCGCCCCGTCTCAAGCGGTTCGTCGCGGGCCGGGCAAGGGCTGTCGGCTGTCCGACCGAGCCAGGCATCGTTTGCTTCCCGACCGTCAACCGCTCAACGATCCCCCTCTGCCCGAAGCTCAAGACCGGGAGGCATTACGAGGCCCGCGAGGAAGTTCCGGCAGGCCTTGCCCGGCCCGCGACGGATCGCGACTCCCTCCCACCAAAATGAAAAATCCCCGCCAAAGCGGGGACTCTTCACATCGCACAAACAAATCGGACCTAAACCATCACCTTTTGCGCAACTGCCTCTTGTCCCCGATGCGCATGGTGAGCTTCTCCTTGTCCAGGTACTCCAGAACCGGGATGGCGAACTTGCGGGTCAGCTCCGTCAGGTCCCGGAAATCCTGCGGGCCCATCTCCTGGTTGGATCCGAAGAAGCCCCGCACGCGGGCGATGATGTCGTCCATGGCCGTCTTGGCGTAGTAGAATTCCTCGCTGACCTTGATGAGCACGCCCTCTTCCATCAGCAGACGGTACATCTGGGCCACGTCCTTGGCGGCCAGCCCGTTCTCCTCCAGAAACGCCTTGGTGGTCGGCGGCATGAGGCCTGCCTGGACATAGGCCAACTCCATAAGCGCCCGCAGGCCCGACTGGTCCGAGGCCAGGGAGACCACGTGGCCCGGCAGGCGCAATGTGTCGCCTTCCAGGACCACCTGGCCGGACTTGACCAGCCGCTCCACCAGGAAGTGGACCAGCTTGGGGTGCATGCCCCGGCCAAAGCCCGAGAGGAGCTCGGCCCGGGACAGGCCCTGCCGCATGGGCTCGCGCCTGTGGTACTCGCCGAGGTAGGCCAGACACTCCGCGCCCAGGGTTTCGAGGACGTCGGCGCCGACATAGCGCTTGTCCTCGCGATCGAACTGAAAGGCGAGCTGCCGGCCGCCCAAGAGCTGCAGGGTCTTGTCCAGGAGCTTGGACTCCATGTCCGTCATGATGCGCAGTTCCGCCACGGTCAGGCCCGTGCGGCCGGCCAGGCGCAGCTGGGCCAGGAGGAGTTCCTCGCCGCCCATGGCGCCCAGGGAGTTCAAGGTCTCAAGCTCGCGGGAGTGGCGTTTGACCTTACGGCCCAGGGGGTTGACGATGCGCCCGCCGGCAACTGTCTGCAAAGGTGAGAAGGAGCGCACGATGCAGCGGTCCCCGAACACGCCGGGCAGGGGCGTGGGGAATCGCACCTGGCAGACGGCCGTCTCGCCGGGCTCCAGCTTGTCGCGGTCGAGGAAGAAGAGGCGCGCCAGTACCTCGCGCGAGCCGTGATGGAAATGGACCTCGGTGCGGTGCTTGAGGGGATTGGGCGACGACGACAGGCAGGTCATCTCCACGTCCCAGACCAGAGACGGGAAGAGGGTCTGGGGATGGGCCAAGACCTCGCCGCGCTCAAGGTCCGCCACCTCCAGGCCGTAGAGATTCACAGCCGTGCGCTCGCCGGCCCGGGCCGTGTCCGTGGTCACGCCGTGGACCTGCAGGCCGCGCACCTTGGAGCGGTGGCCCGAGGGCACGATCTCGATCTCCTCGCCCAGGCGCAGGACACCGGAAATGGACGTGCCCGTGATGACCGTGCCGTGGCCCTTCATGGTGAAGACGCGGTCCACGGGCAGGCGGAAGAGGTCCGAGCGGCGGTCCGGAGAGAACGTCGTGGCCAGCTCCAGGATGGCGGCGCGCAGCTCGGGCAGGCCCGCGCCGCTGTGGGCCGAGACGGGCATGATGGGCGCGCCCTCCAGGAACGTGCCCTGCAGGTAGGCGCCGACTTCCTCGCGCACCAGTTCGAGCCACTCCTCCTCGACCATGTCCGTCTTGGTCAGGGCCACGAGCCCGGCCCGGATGCCGAGCAACGAGCAGATTTCCAGATGCTCGCGGGTCTGGGGCATGATGCCCTCGTCGGCGGCGATGACCAGCAGCACGAAGTCGATGCCCGCCGCGCCGGCCACCATGTTCTTCACGAACCGCTCATGGCCCGGCACATCGATGACGCCCAGGCGGATGTCCGGGGTCAGGTCCAGGTATGCGAAGCCCAGTTCGATGGTGATGCCGCGCTTCTGCTCCTCGGCCAGCCGGTCGCAGTTGATGCCGGTCAGGGCCTTGATGAGGCTCGTCTTGCCGTGGTCGATGTGCCCGGCCGTTCCCATGATGACAGGCATGCCGTCCTCCTAGCTGCGGTAGAATGCTGAGTAGGCCAGAACCGTCGCGTACAGGTCCGCCTTGGAACTGATCTCGAAGGGGCTGTGCATGGACAGCACGCCGGGGCCGAAATCGATGATCTCCATGCCGTAGACGGCCAGATCCTTGGCCACGGTGCCCCCGCCGCCCTCGTCGACCTTGCCCATCTCGGCCATCTGCCAGGGGATGTCCTCGGCCGCGAGCAGGGCGCGGAACCAGGCCACGTACTCGCAGTCGGCCTCGCTGGCCCCGTACTTGCCGCCGTGGCCCGTGAACTTGGAAAAGACCGGGCCATGGCCCAGGAGGGAGGCGTTGAATTTGTCGTGCACGTCCTGGTAGTCCGGGTCCAGGGGGCAGTGCACGTCGGCCGACACGGCCTTGGTCCGTCCCAGGACGTGGCGCAGGCGGGTCTGCGGCTCCCAGGCGTCGAGGATGTCCTCCAGGGCGTGCTCCATGAAGCGCGACTTGGCGCCGGTCGCGCCGTCGGAGCCGATCTCCTCCTTGTCGAAGAGGAGCAGAACCTGGGTGTGCTCCCCGGCCGAGGCGTCCAGAAAGGCCTTGACCGCCGTGAATACGCACAGGCGGTCGTCCTGACCGTAGCCGCCCAGAAGAGATCGGTCCAGGCCGACGTAGCGCGCCCGGCCCGAGGGCACGACCTGCAACTCGGCGCTGAAGAGGTCCTCCTCGCCGATGGCGTAGCGCGCGTGAAGGAGTTCAAGGACCTTTCGCCTGACCTTGGCCTCCTCACCGGTCGTGGCCGGTTCGTGGCCGAAGGCCAGGTTCAGCTTCTCGCCGACGAAGGCTTTCTCCACGGTCTCCTCACGCTGCTTGCGCGCCAGATGCGGCAGCAGGTCCAGGACCGTGAACACGGGATCGGAATCATCCTCACCGATGCAGACCGGGATGACGCGGCCGTCCAGGGCCACCACGGTGCCGTGCAGGGCGAGGGGCCTGGCCAGCCACTGGTATTTCTTGATGCCGCCGTAATAGTGCGTCTTCATGAGGGCCACCTGACACTCCTCGTGCAGCGGGTGCTGCTTGAGGTCCAGGTGCGGCGTGTCGGCGTGGGCGGTGATGAGCCGCAGGCCCTGCGCCATGGGTGCGCGCCCCCGCCGGGCCAGCAGCACGGCCTTGGAACGGAAGGGAATCATGGCCAGGCCGTTTGACAGCCCTGCGGAAAATCCCGCGACCGCGCCCTGCTCGAGAACCCAGGCGACGGTCTCCCGCTCGGTCTTGCACCGCGTCAGGAATTCGAGAAACTCATCGGCCAGCGCATCCATCCGCGCCCTGTCGCCGTCCGAACCGTAGCGCTCCCAGCAGTTCTTCGCCGTGTACTTCAAGACCTCGTCCATCGCGTTCTCCTCGAAAATCCATTCAACAGAAAAAAAGGGAGCGGAATCGCTTCCCGCTCCCCACGAACCCGAAAACCGTCAGCCCTCAGCCCATCTTCTCGAAGTATTCCTTTTCCGCACCGCACTTGGGGCAGACCCAATCTTCGGGCAGGTCTTCGAAAGCGGTCCCCGCCGGAATGTTGTTGTCGGGGTCGCCTTCAGCCGGGTCGTACACGTAACCGCACGGGCATTCCCATCGTTCCATGGCCATGGTCGCCTCCATCGGAGTTGAAGTGAACGGGTTGAAATCCTTAAATGACCTAGCTCTTCTTCTTCAAGGCCTTGGCCAGAACATCGCCCAGGGAGCCCATGTCACCGCCAGCCTGGGGCTTGTAACCCTTCCAGTCGGAGACCTCGTCCTTTTTCCCGGTGCCCAGGCTGATCTTGCGGTCGCGCAGGTTCACGCTCTCGATGCTGACCACGACCTTGTCGCCGGCCACGAGCTTGTCATACTTCACCTCGCCCTCGGCCTTGGCCATGACGGACTGGGGCAGAAGCCCGGTCACGCCCGGCTCCAGGTTGACGAAGAGTCCGAACTGCTGGCGCTTCTCGACGGTGCCCTCGAAGGTCTGGCCCACTGGGTACTTGTCGGCCACGGTCAGCCACGGGTCGCCCTCGGCGTCGCGCATGCTGAGCGAAATGCGCTGCTTCTCGACATCGACCTGCTTGATCACGGCCGCGACCATGTCGCCGACCTGGACTACGTCGCCGGGCTTGTGGATGCGTTTGGCGTAGCTCATCTCGCTGACGTGGACCAGGCCCTCGATGCCGGGCGCGATCTCGACGAAGGCGCCGAACTCCATGAGCTTGACGACCTTGCCCGTGACCTTGTCGCCTTCCTTGAAGCGCTCGGACACAGTCTTCCACGGGTCGTCCTGGGCCTGCTTGATGGACAGGGACAAGCGGGTCTCGCCGGGCTTCTTGCCAGCGCTGGTGCCGAGGTACTTGACCCGCACGCGGTCGCCCACGGACAGGGCCTCATCGGGGCTCTGGATGCGCGCCCAGGAGATTTCGGAGATGTGCACCAGGCCTTCCACGCCCGGCACAAGCTCGACGAAGGCGCCGAAGGCCGCCAGGCGGGTGACGGTGCCCTCGACCACGTCGCCGGGCTTGACGCCGTCGAAGAACTCGGCGCTGGCCTGCTGCTGCTCCACCTCAAGCAGGGCGCGGCGGGAGACGACGATGTTGCGTCCGCCCTCGGTCAGCTTGGTGATGCGGAACTGCAGGGTCTGCCCGACGTAGTCCTCGGGGTTGGCCACGTAGCGCGAGTCGATCTGGGACACGGGACAGAAGGCGCGGCGCTTCATGATCTCGACATGGAAGCCGCCCTTGATCTGCTCCTTGACCTTGCCCTCGACCGGAACTCCTCCCTCGTAGGCGTCCTGAAGCATGTTCAGCCCGCCGGCACCCGTCAGCGCCTTGGACAGACGCACGCTGTCGTCGGTCAGGCCCACCACGTAGAGCTCCAGCGTGTCGCCTTCGGCCACGGTCAGTTCGCCGGCGTCGTTCAGCAGTTCCTCGCGGTCCACAATGCCGTCCACGGACGCGCCGCAGTCGACGAACACCGACTTCTGGCCGATGGAGATGACCGTTCCGGATACCTTGTCCCCTGCCTTGAGGGCTGCCTTGCGCTGGGATTCGTAGGAGGCGAACAGCTCGGCAAAATCTTCGCTCATGTTTGATTACCTTACTTCAACGTCTTGCGTCATTCAAAACGGGTAATGGAGTTGATGGACACCTGGTCGGCGGGTGCGTGTTCGTGGTCGCCCTGGGCTTTGACCCGGACTTTTTCAATTTTCTTGACCACATCCATCCCGTCAATGACCTGACCGAAAACGCAGTAGCCGAACTCGCCCTCGCCCTGATGATCAAGGTCCGGGTTGTCGACCGTATTGATGAAAAACTGGGCGCAGGCACTGTGCGGGTCCGCGGTGCGGGCCATGGCCACGGTGCCTTCGAGGTTCTTGAGGCCGTTTGCGGCCTCGTTGGCGATGGGCGCCTTGACCGGCTTCTCGCGCATCATGTTGTCGAGGCCGCCGCCCTGGACCATGAACCCCTTGACGACCCTGTGAAACAGGGTGCCTACGTAGAAATCCTCATCCACATAACTCAGAAAATTGGCCACGGTCTGCGGGGCCTTGTCCACGAAGAGTTCGACCAGGAATTCCCCCTTGGTCGTGTCCACCAGGACCACCGGATTACTCATTCCTTCCTCCAGAAAATGGTCTCAACAAAAACGGAGCATAAAAATATACGGCTCCGGGCCGTTTGGCAAACCCTTTGCCGCTGTCCCCGAACGCCGGGCACCGCCCGCCAAAGCCGCATGGTGCCGGACCGGCCGCAACCCGCCGGGACAGCGGGGACCGCGTGCAAAACGCTTTTTCAGACGCGAAGGGTCATTGGGTCTTGCCCTTGCGATACCCGCTCTTGAAATCGCCGGCCGCGTTCTCGACGCTCTTGACCGTCTTCCCGGTCCATTCGCCCATGGTCGAACAGCCAGCGCCCAGGAAGGCAATCAGACACACCGCGACAATCCAGCATCTCCACATGGCGAACCTCCCGTCCCGTGCGCCGGCCGTATCGGAAGCGCAGCCCTTCATTTTTCCTCCTGCTGGCAGCGTCTGTCGCACAGCCCGCCCACCTTCCAGCCGTCAAAGGAGGCATGGTCCTCCCGCGGCTCAACGTGGATGGTGATCTGCGCCCCGGGCAGGACGGCGCGGATGCCTTCCTCCACGCCGCAACAGAGGTCGTGGGAATGCTGCACCGTCATGGAGCCCGGAACGAGCAGGTGGAAATCGACAAACCGCACCGCACCGGCCCTGCGCGTCCGCAGGGCGTGATATTGAGTCCCTTCCCCCGCCACCTGCCCGATGGCTTCGACAATGGCGTCGACTTCGCGGGGCGGGAGGCCTTCGTCCATGAGGCCCGCCACGGAGCGGCGCACGAGGGAAATGCCGGTCCAGACGATGTTGACGGCCATGACAAAACCCAGCACCGGGTCCAAGATCTGCCACGAGGGGGGCGCGAAGAGCATGACGCCCAGGGCGGTCACAAGCCCGGCCGAAGTCCAGACGTCCGTCAGCAGGTGTTTCGCGTCGGCCTCGAGCACGATGTTGTCGTACTCCCTGGCGGCGCGGAGCATGACCCTGGCGGCGATGAAATTCACGGCCCCCGCTGCGGTGGCCACGACAATACCCGTCCCAAGAGCCTCCAGGGGCTGGGGATTGAAAAACCGCTGCGCCGAGGCGTAGGCGATGCCCACCGCCGCGACGCAGATCAGCGCCCCCTCCATGCCGCTTGAGAGATACTCGGCCTTGCCGTGTCCGTAGGCATGGCAGTCGTCGGCGGGCCTGTGGGCCGTGACGATGGCCAGAAGCGCGATGACGCCGGCCGTCAGGTTGACCACGGACTCCACGGCGTCGGAGAAGAGGCCCACGGAACCCGTCAGGAAAAAGGCCCCGAACTTCAGGGCCATGGTCAGGACCGAAGCGCCGATGGAAAGATAGGCATATCTGCGGGCGTGGATCTGCACAGTTGGCCCCGACTAGATTTCCGGCGCCCCGGAAGGGATCAGGCACAAAAATGTCAACGGCGCCGAACCCGCGTTGCGGATCTGGTGCTCCTCCTCGCCCGGAACGAAAACCGCGTCGCCGGGGCCCACCGGCACCCATTCGCCCGCCCGGAAAACCTCGCCCTGGCCGGCGTGGAAGAAGATTTCGTGTTCCCAGGCATGGGTGTGGCGCGGTGTGTGACCGCCGGGGGCGAGGTCGAAGCGGCGCATGCAGAAATTCGCCGCACCGTCGCGGTGGCCGATGACCACCCGTCCGGTGACGCCGCTGGCCGGGCCGGAATTGAAGTGGACCGGTTCGGTGGCCGTGGTGGATACGATTTTCATTGTCGTTGCCGTCCTTAGATCAAGAAATTGTTTGCGTTCAGTAATTCCAGACGTCGAAGAAATTGAAGCCGATGAGCACGTGCACGTCCTTGCGGGCCGACAGAAGCACGCTCCCGCGCACCGGGCTGAAGGAGAACATGCCGTTGTCGAGCATCCAGAAATCGTCTGGCGCGTCCTGGACGATGGCGAAGGAGTGCCGCCGCCCGGCAAACTCCACCGAGACCACACCCAGCGCGTCGTCGGGAAAGCCCGCGTCGCGCAGCCGGTGCATGATGGCTATGGACTGGTCCAGGCTGATACCCCTGCCCTTGTCCAGTGTCACGGAGGACGGCCGCCACAGATCGCCCATCTCGTGCTTGATCTCCAGGAGCGTGCGGCGGTGGATGCGGCGCATGAGAGCCAAGTCCACGGTGCCTTTCAAGGCCTTGACCGGGCGGTCGTTCTCGAAAGTCATGGACTCCATCTGCGTCTTCTGCCATGTGCAGACGTCGTCGTACAGGGGGCTGTTGCGCACGCGGTCGTTGCGCACGAAAGGACGCTTCCCGGGCCGCAGCGCGTATAACCAGCCGCGAACCGTCGAGAGCGTGTATCCGAACCAGTATTTCAAAACATGCATGACGTTCTCCTGCCTGTCGGTGAACGCCTCTTATTCAGGATTGGGCCTTCCTTTGTCAATTTGCGCGGTCATCTGCGACGCCCCCCTCCTCGTTGACAAACAGCCCGGGCCCTCATATTGATTGGGTATTCAATTTAATATGTTACGACGAGCTCATCTCTCGGGCCTGTTCATGGCACCGGGAATTTGCCGCCAGCATCATCAGGAGAACGGGAACACACCATGGCCACCGGACCGACCAAGAAGGAATTGCTGCTCAAGGCCGCCAAGGAACTTTTCAGCGAACACGGGTATTCGGAAACGACCTTCAAGAAGATTTCCGACCGTGCCGGCGTCGCGCTGGGGTTGCTCACGCACCATTTCGGCAACAAGGAGAAGCTCTTTCTGACGGCCGGGCTCGACGTGCTGCACGAGCTCATCCAGACCATCAAGACCAACCTCCAGGGAGTGCCCAACGGCCTCGAAGCCGTCCGCATCTTCGCCAACACCTACTTCGACTTCGCCCGCAACCCCCGGCAGGACTTCATGGTCCTCGTCCGCTGCTCGCCCTTCAGCGACCTCAAGACCACCGAGGACAAGGAGTTCATGGTCCGCACCTTCTCGGAACTCTACGACGTCCTGCGGGACTGCGTGGAACTCGGCGTGAAGGACGGCACCATCCGCCCCGTCGACCCGCAGCGCGCCTCCGTGGTGGTCTTCTGCAACCTCGTCGGCGGCATCAGGCACGGCCTGCTCACGCCCTACGGCGACGACAACCTCTTCGACGACATCGTCGAATTCGTGATCTACGGCCTCAAGGCCCGATAGGCCGATCCTGCGGACGCGACTTTCCCGTGGCATTTCGGTTCACGGGCGTATATGGTGGGCGGGCATCTTCCCATCGACGGAAGATCGTCCCATGCGTCCAAAGCAGGAGGCATCCATGCCGGAAAAACGAAAATCGCAGCGAACCGCATGTCTCGAAGAGTGTCTCGTGCGGAGATATCCCGTCGACTCGGCGTCATGCCGGTCACGAATCCTGAACTACAGCCAGAGCGGCATCAAGATCGAGACCGAATGCCCGTTGCGCAACGACGAGCACATCAAGATATGCGGCCTCGGCATTGCCTCCGACGCGATGGTGGCCGGACTGGGCCAGCGTGTCGGCAAGGTGCGCTGGTGCTCTGCCGGACCGCCGCCCGACACGGGTCTCTATGAGGCGGGCGTCACGGTGATCGGCGGCGTTTCCGAGAATACCGACCGGCGAAACTCCTCGAAATAGCTCCGCCACGGCGGCCGTCCCTGTCCGGCCGTCTGCGACGCCGGTCCGGAAAACAAGTGCTTGAGCTTGGGCGCGGACGAAGCTAGGGTGCATGACTGTTTCGGCGGACGACGCAAAGATCCGTCCTCCTGACGGGCATCCGAGTGCCGCCCTCGCCAAACCTCAACGCCACGCAAGGACGCATGACCAGAAAGAGAAGAAACACCCACCGCAGGCAGTCCAATATCTTTCGCCAGCATTCCAAGAAGTCGTCCCGCGCTGCGCTGCCATTTCTCGCGTTCCTTGGAATCCTGATCATCGGCGGCGCCATCGCCTTCAACTTCCTGGCTCCCGAGGAAATCCAGTCGAGCATCGACTACAGCGCCATGGGCGTCGCTGCCCGACATGACGTCCAGCCCTCGGAAAACGCCGAGGCGCAACCCCTCGACCCGCGTGACCTCCCGGTGGCGGAAGCCCCGCGCGAACCTGAAATCACCCGCATGACCGGCATCATCAAGAACGGCGACACGCCGTCGTCCCTGCTCGAAGGCTGCATGGCCCTGCCGGAGATCTACAACCTCTGCAACGAAAGCAAGAGCGTCTACCCCCTGAACAACCTCAGGGCCGGGCAGCCCTGGACCATGATCTATTCCGGAGACGCCCTCGTCGGGCTGGAGTACGAAATCGACTCCGAGGAGCGCCTCGTCGTCTCCATGACGGACGGCGAATTCGAATTCCGCCGCGAGGCCATCCCCTACGAAATCGAGACCAAGACCGTATCCGGCGTCATCGAAAGCAGCCTCTTCGGCGCCATCGGCCAAGCCGGCGAGAGCGACGAACTCGGCATCCGGCTGGCGAACGTCTTCGCCTACGACGTGGACTTCACCCGCGACCTGCGCCAGGGCGACAGTTTCAAGGCCATCATCCTGAAGAGATACCGTGAAGGGAGCTTCGTCGGCTACGGTCCCCTCGTCGCGGCCAGCTTCACCAACCAGGGGCAGACCTTTTACGCCTACAGCTACACCGACAAGGGCGGGAACTCCGCCTACTACGACCAGAACGGCCGCCCGTTGCGCAAGGCCTTCCTGAAGTCGCCGCTGCCCTTCACCCGCATTTCCTCGGGCTACACCATGAGCCGCATGCACCCCATCCTGAAGTACCGCCGTCCCCATCAGGGCATCGACTACGCCGCTCCAGCGGGTACGCCCATCAGCACCGTGGCTGACGGCATCGTCGCCCAGGCCGATTCCAACGGCTCCCAGGGCAAGTTCGTGCGCGTCATCCACAGCAACGGCTACGAGACCATTTACAACCACATGAGCAAATTCGCCCAGGTCTCGAAAAAGGGGGCCAGGGTGAAGCAGGGCCAGGTCATCGGCTTCGTCGGCAGCACGGGCTACGCCACGGGGCCGCATCTGGATTTCCGCATGCGGCAGAACGGCAAGCTCGTAAACCCGCTCAAACTCAAGGTCATGCCTGCCGACCCCATCGCCAAAAAGGAAATGCCGAATTTCAAGGCCACCATCGCTGCCTGGAAATCGCAGCTCGAAGAACCGGTCCAGGCCGCCTCACTGAGTCAACCGACATCCACCGTGCAGTAACCCAGACTGCCCCGATCCGGCGCGCCGCCTAGACCGGCGCGCCCGGAACCACGCGGGCCAGGCAGACTTCCCTGCCGTGCTCCTCGCCCGACATGGCCACCCTCACTCCCCCCTGCCCGTCCACTTCGTGACGGATCGCAACACCGTCGCCTGCCATGACCTCGCGGGCGTGCCGGATGCGGACGAAACGCACGCAACGGCCGCCGATGCCGAACAGTTCGAGATGGTCGGCAATCCAGTCCACGTACCGCAGATTGTTCATGTGCCCGAGGGCGTCGATATCGCTGATGCGGACGATCCTGCTTTCCGACGGCGCGGTTTCCGCGGGCGCTTCCAGTTCCGGCAACGGCTCGCCGAAGGCCGGGGCGGGCAGAAGGTCCCACGGCAGCGAGAAAAAGGACTCGGCCTTGCGCGGTCGGCGGCTCTCGAGATCCAGCCCGAACCATGCGCTGGTCCCCAGGGCGACCACCCGCTCCTCGCCGTCGAGAATCCGGTAGTCGCGATGGCACAGCAGGCGCTCGGCATGCGTCGGCCAGGTCTGAATCCGCAGCGTCTCGCCCAGGGCCGGGAAACGCAGGACCTGCATGGCCTGTTCGCGCAGAACCCAGGCGATGCCCTGGCGCCCCAGGGTCGTAATGCCGAAGCCGAGGCGCTCGGCGTGGCGTCCCGCGCTTTCCTGCGCGAAGCGGCACAGGGCGGTGATGGTGCATTCGCCCGCAGGGCCTGTGTGGTGCAGTTGCACCGTCTTGTCGTGTTCGAAGAGATAGCCGTCGAAAGTCTTCATGGCATGTCCTTGCAACATTTTTTGTCCAGCGCAGGTAGCCCGTTTTATCGGCGGCGGCAAGAATCGAAAGGCATCTGCATGGCCTGAAGCCATGTTCAGACCTTTGCTCTTTGTTGCATGAAAAGACGAATGCGACTACATGATTGACGAGAACACACAGTCGGCGCTGCCCCCAGGGGCGGCGCCCCGTAGCGGCAACCTTCCAGGAGCGACACATTGTCCCACGCGCCCAGCAATCAGACGATCCTGATCGTCGACGATGAGCCCATCAACATCAAGGCGCTCCAGCTCGTCCTCGGGGACGAGCACAACCTCGTCTTCGCAACGACCGGGGAAATGGCCCTAGAGATGGCGGCCGGCGCCCCCCAGCCCGACCTCATCCTCATGGACATCGTCATGCCCGGCATGGACGGGTTCGAGGTCTGCGAGCGGCTCAAGAAGGACGAACGGACACGGGACATCCCCGTGGTTTTCCTCACGGCCAGATGGGAGACGAGCGAAGAGGCCAGGGGCCTGGAACTCGGGGCCGTGGACTACATTCGCAAGCCCTTCAGTCCGCCCATCATCAAGGCCCGTATCCGCAACCATCTGGAGCTGAAAAAGACCCGGGACCTGCTCGAAAACCTGTCCACCCTCGACGGCCTGACCAACATCCCCAACCGCCGCCGCTTCGATGAAATATTCGCCCACGAATGGAACCGGGCCGTCCGCAACAAGGCGCCCCTTTCCCTGCTCTTCATCGATATCGACCACTTCAAGAACTACAACGACTGCTACGGCCACCTGGCCGGCGACGACTGTCTCAAGGCCGTCGCCAGGGTCCTGCAATCGTCGCTCGGGCGCGCGGCCGACTTCCTGGCCCGCTTCGGAGGGGAAGAGTTCATCATCCTGCTCCCGGACACCAGGGAGAACGGCTGCCGCTACCTGGCCGAGACCATCCGCGGCGCCGTGGAAAAGCTGAACATCGAGCACAAGGCTTCGCCCGTGGCGAACCACATCACCGTGTCCATCGGCGCGGTGACGTGCGCCGACGTCACGAGCTGCGACCGCGACCGTCTGCTCGAACACGCCGACAGACTGCTCTACCAGGCCAAGCACGAGGGCCGGAACAGGGTCACGTCGCAGACCGTGCCCGCAGTGCCATGAAGACGCGGAGCCCGCGAGAACCCGGAACCGCATGGAGGTAAGATGGAACTTTCAGGAAAGCGTTTCGTCATTCTGGTCGACACCCAGTTCAACGACCACGAGTTCTGGTATCCGTATTTCCGCCTCAAGGAGGCGGGCGCCGAAGTGACCGTCGTGGCTTCCGCGGCGGGCAAGACATACGAAGGCAAGTACGGCACCCCGGCCAAGGCGGACAAGACGCCGGCCGAGATCAGCGTCGCGGACTATGCGGGCATCATTATCCCCGGCGGCTACGCCCCCGACCACATGCGCCGCGACCAGAACATGGTCAGCCTGGTGCGGGCCTTCGACCAGCAGGGCAAGGTCGTGGCGGCCATCTGCCATGCCGGCTGGATGCTCGTCTCGGCTGGCATCCTCAAGGGCCGCACCGTGACCTCGTTCTTCGCCATCAAAGACGACCTGGTCAACGCCGGGGCCACATGGCGCGACCACGAGGTCGTCACCGACCGCAACATGATCACCAGCCGCACGCCCGACGACCTGCCCGCCTTCATGCGGACCATCATCGCCGCCTGCAAGGGCTGAAACGTCGAAGAAGCCGCGGTCCCGGGACCACGAAAGCCATGGCCGGAGGCGGCCATGGCTTTCGTTTGTGTGACGTAGGGGAAGCGGCTCAGTGGACCAGATTTCGATGCAGGATGAGGCGCGAAATCTCCTGAAAGAGTTCCTGCTCGCGCACTACCCCGATGATCCTGCCGTCGCGCTCCACGGCCACGCGGCGCCGGTTCTCCTCGCACAGGAGAAACGCCACGTGCATGAGGTTCGCCTCGCAGCTCACGACGGGAGACCTCGGGTTCATGATGTCGCGCACCTTCATGAATTCCAATTCGCGTGCCCGCGAACTGAAAAACCCTGTCCAGAACATGGGCGAGAACTTCGTGCACGGCAACAGGGCTCCGTCCTCGGACAGGAGGTGAGCCGGGGTCATGGCCTGGATGAGGTTGCGCATGGTCAGCACGCCGACCAGCTCGTCCCCGTCGAAGACGAGCACCGCGCGGTGTCCGGATTCCATGACGAGCCCCGATGAGACGAAATTCTCGAAGGACCTCCCCAGGGCCTCGATGCCCTCCCGGACCGTGCAGGAGGCCTGCACGCACGTATACCGCTCGATGGGGATCATGATCTCGGTGACCTTCCGTTCCCTGGACTGGCCGCTTTGAGGGGCGTTGACGGCGTCATGGATGCGGCCCACGAGGACATTCACGTCGCACGGCTTGCAAAGAAAGTCGAAGGCGCCTGCCTGCAAGGCCCTGCGCGCGTTCTCCTCCTCGCCGTGCCCGGTGAAGATGATCACCCGGATCCCGGGCTTCATGGCCAGGATGCGCGGCAGGGCCTCATCCCCGCTCAGACCCGGCATGCGGATGTCGAGGAGGATGACGTCCGGGCTCATGGTCTGCAGCAGTTCCAACACCTGTTCCCCGTTCTCGGCCTGGGTCACGAAGAATCCCTTGAGTTCCAGAATCTTTCCGATTGTCGCCCTGAAACGGGCTTCGTCGTCCGCGACGACGACATGCGGCCTGCTCACTTCTTCCCCCTGCACGTTGTTCCCGCAAAGCCACGACGCCTCACCGCCCCAGGACAGGCGGCGCACACGAAGGAGGCAGGCGGCACGATATGCCGGACAATCTACTCTTCCGCCAGGAGCTTAGCAATACGCCTCCGGCTGCAACCGGAATCGGAAGCCCCTGCAGGCAAGCCCCGCCGACACCCATGCCCACGCCACGTCGACGGCGTGTCGGCTCCGGAAATGCCCCTTCGGAATCATTGCGAGCCGCCATCCTTTTGTGTCAGAAGGTTTCCTGAACGTCGCGCCCCCAATGCCAACCGAATCGACGCCACCATTTCCGGAGCACGCATGAGCCTCATCCAACGCGTCAGAAACATCTTTTCTCCAGCGCCGGTGTCCCACGAAGCGGACAACGGACAGGAGGACATGTTCCGGGCCAGGTACCAGGCCTTTCGGCGCCTGCTCTCGGCCAACAACGGGGCTCTGGACTTCATGACGGAGCTTGAGGAGGCGGCCATGGGCCGCCGTCACTTCGGCATGCATTTCGTGCGCTCGCGGGTGACCGGCGCGACCGCCAAGGTCTTCAACATCGTCGAGAACCTTCTCTACCTCGCCCCCGGCAAGTACCTGACCCTGCACGACTCCCTGCGCGACATCCAGGAACGGATCCAGGAAAGCCTGACGACCGCCCAGTCCACCCGCCGCCGCGAGTTGGTCCTGGACCTGGCCGACATCGCGGCCGGCGACGTCGGCGACGTCGGAGGAAAAATGGCCAACCTGGGTGAACTCAGGAACACCCTGCACATCTCCGTGCCCCACGGTTTCGCCGTCACCGCCCACGCCTACGAGTCTTTCATGCAGCACACGGGGCTCTGGGAGGAGATCAACTGTCTCGTCCTCGGCCACCCCATGGCCGCGCATTTCAGCGCCTGCCCCCTGCCGGAAACCGATTTGGACGACGAGGCGACAAACCAACCCATCGCGCTGCTGGAACTGTGCGGAAAAATCCGCGGCATGATCCTCGCGGCCGAGGTGCCCGCAGAACTGCAAAGCGCCATCCTCGGGGCCTACGACCGGCTGTGCGAGGAGGAGGGACGGCGGGTGCACGTGGCCCTGCGCTCAAGCGCCCTGGGCGAGGACAGCGCCGGCGCCTCCTTCGCCGGCCAGCACAAGTCCCTGCTGAACCTGGACCGGGACAGCCTCATCGACGGCTACAAGGAGATCGTGGCCAGCAAATATTCGGCCCATGCCATGACCTACCGCTACATGCTCGGCATCCGGGACGACGACGTGCTCATGTGCGTGGGGTGCCTGAGCATGGTGACCTCCCAGGCCGGCGGCGTGACCTACACGACCAACCCCCTGAACGCCGCGGACGACCGGATGCGCGTGACCGCAGCCTGGGGAGTGGCCAAGGGCGTGGTCGACGGCACGGCCACCACCGACGAATTCGTGCTTGAAAAGGCGCCCGAACCCCGGATCGTCGAGAGGACCGTGCCGCGCAAGGAATCGGCCCTGGTCTGTTCGTCCACCGAAGGCGTGTGCCGCGTCTCCCTTGACCCGGAACACTGCGAAAAGCCCACCCTGAACGATTCCCAGATTCTCGAACTGGCGGCCATGGCCATGCGCATCGAAGAGCATTACGGGCAGCCGCAGGACATCGAATGGGCCTACACGCCTGAGGGCGACCTTGTGCTGCTGCAGACGCGGCCCCTGGAAATCCGTGAACCTGAGCCGGCCTCGGCGCTGCTGCCCGACGTCCCCCCGCTGGTCCATGCCGGACGCACGGCCAGCCCCGGCGCGGCCTTCGGCGTGGTGCACATCGTGCGCAAGGACGTGGACATCCTCGTGCTTCCGGACAACGCCATCCTCGTCTGCGTCGAGGCCGCGCCAAAATGGGCCGCGGTTCTGAACAGGTGCCAGGGCATCATCACCGAGCAGGGCAGCGTGGCCGGGCACCTGGCCAACGTGGCCAGGGAATTCCGCGTGCCGGCGCTGTTCGGCGTGCCTTCCGCAACGTCCCTTCTGGCCCCCGGCCAGGAGATCACCCTCGACGCCGACAACGCCGCGATCTACCCCGGCCGCCAGGACGACCTGCTCGCGCGCAAGCCCGAGCGGCCCAACATGAAGGCCGACAGCCCCGTCTTCCAGACCCTCGAACGCGTCATCCGGCACATCGTCCCCCTGAACCTCCTGGACCCGGACGCCCTGGACTTCACGGCCGCCAACTGCCGCACCCTGCACGACATCACCAGGTTCTGCCACGAGAAGTCCGTGCAGGAGATGTTCAGCTTCGGCCGGGACCACGACTTTTCCCCCAGGTCGAGCAAGCAGCTCAAGACCGTGATCCCCATGCAGTGGTGGATCATCAATCTGGAGGACGGTTTCGAGAAGGAGACGCCGGGCAAGATGGTGCCCCTGGACAACATCGCCTCCGTGCCCATGCTGGCTCTGTGGCGCGGCATCGTGGCCTTCCCCTGGGAAGGGCCTCCCGGCCTCGACGGCAAGGGTTTCATGTCCGTCCTGTTCCAGTCCGCGACCAACGCCAATCTCGAACCGGCCAGGGCATCTCACTTCGCGGACAAGAACTACTTCATGATCTCGAAACATTTCTGCAACCTGCAATCCAGATTCGGCTACCACTTCACGTCCGTCGAGGCTCTGGCCGGTCCCAGGCCGCGCGAGAACTACATCCGCTTCCAGTTCAAGGGCGGGGCGGCGGACCAGCAGCGCCGGGTGCGACGGGCGCGTTTCGTGGGCGAAATTCTCGACGAGTTCAATTTCCGGACCCGCGTGCGCGAGGACGCCCTCTTCGCCCGTCTGGACGACTGCGACCAGCAGTTTGTCGAAGACCACCTCGAAATCCTGGGGCACATCCTCATCCACACCCGGCAGCTTGACATGATCATGAACCGTGAGGAAGTGGTCCAGTTCTACAAACAACGCATCCTGCGCCAGCTCCACGCGCTGATGGATGCCAAAAAAGGGGCCTAGGCCCGACAACAGGACAGACATGAGCGACAGATCTCAGGAAAACTCGCCGAGCCATGCCGTGCTGCGCGGCGTCATCGTCGGCGGCTCCATCGGCATGATCGCCAGCTGGTTCGGCTACGAGCCGGTCAAGGCCTTCTTCATGGGCATCGTCTGCGGCATCTTCGCCGCCTTCACCAGAATCATGGCTGACAGGTTGCGCAAGAAATAATCCTTGACTTTTTCAACTGCAGGACTATTACTTCAAATCAAGAACCACCGCATGCGGACTGAACAGGTTCTTGAATCCGTGGCGATGTCTTCAAGGAAACTGACAACAACATCTCTTCGACAGAGGCGTGTTGCAAGGTAACTTGGAAAAATCCTCGAAACACAGGTGTGTAGGCAGTCAACACAATCAGGGAACATCTTTCCGAATCGAAAATCGAGGCGCGTTGGTTGGAAACCGTGAACCAGTAATGTGGTCATGGCGCGTTGGAAGGAAACCCCGAAGTGAACCAGGAAACAGACTTTTGAGGCGTTTATTCCGGTAAATCCGTACAGGAGTACTCGTGGCGTCGGCCCCAATCCGGCGCAAAAACGGTTCACAAGCATCACATCGCATCTGGTTTAACGACATTCCGGTTGATCGGGGGCGGAAGAAAAGACTTCTTCCGCCCCTCTCTTTTTTCCTGCAGGCGAACATGATCATGCGTTCCTGCGTCCATCATGGCCGCGTGCGTCCGCATCGCCGGCTTCCTCCCCCGCCTCGGCTTTTTCTCTTTTCGGGAAGGATCAAGCGGCTTGCATAAGAGAAGCTTTTCGTTATAGACGTCCAAGTGCAAACATGAACCAATTCCAATTCAGGACACGCCATGTACTGTAAAAAATGCAAATTTCACTCCTTCGACCATGTCGCGGCCTGCCCCAAGTGCGGAGCGGACTGGGAAGAGACCCGCAAGGCCCTCTACCTGAACTGGATCACCGCCAGCGGCGTCAGTTGGGTGGCTCCGGTCGCCGCTCAGGCCGCCCCGGCGGCTTCCGCGGTCTCTCCCGCAATGGCCATGGACGTCTCCGGCGGCGAAGACGAACTCTCCCACCTCATCGCCCCGGCCCCGACGCCGCCGTCCTCCAAGGACGCCGACATCGACGTTTCGCTCTTCGCTGAATTGGATTTTTCCGCCGAAGGACCGGAAGCCAAACCATCGGCCCCGGCCGCCGCGAAACCGGCGCCCAAGCCGGACGAGGATCTTTTCCTCGATTCCATGCCCGTGGAGGACATGCCCGAGTTGGACTTCAGCGCGTCCTTCGATGCGCCGGCAGAACCCGCGCCGCCCATCTCGAAGCCCAAGCGCGAGGATCTCTTCATCCCCGAACTCGAGGAAATGCTCGCGCCCCTGACGGAAGAGCCGCGGCAGAACCCGGCCCCGGCCAAGAAAGCCCCCGTGGCCGATGAAACGGAGATTCTGCTCGATTTCGGCGACGGCTCCTCCACGGGAACCGCGGCAGAGGATGTCCCCTTCCTCACCCTGGACGACACGATCAAGCCCTCGTGACCTCGGGCTCAGCCCAGGCTCCCCACGAATCCGAGAACCAGGGCGCTCACCGAGGCCCTGGTTTCTTCGTGCGTGACCAGCAGATGCCCGCTGGTGAGGCTTTCGCGCATGGACAGGAGATGAAGTTCCCGACGCGCGCTTGACACCCGCGACAGGATGTCCCAGGCGTTGTCGGGGTGAACGGCCCGGTCCCGGACGCCGTGCAGGACCAGGATCGGCGCCGTGACGCGACCCAGCCCCCGCCGCACCCTGCCGGCCGCGATCTTGAAGGAATGCAGGGGGCGCACGAAGTGCGTGCCCTCGTACCCCTGCCACGGCGCGATGCGTCTGGACTCCGGCTTCGGCGCCGAGGCCGCCGGCCGGGGATGGCAGAAGCGCAGCAACCCGCTGCAAAACAGCAGAGGGTCCGGCGAGAAATAGGGAAAGAGCCGGCACAGGAAGACAGGGGCGGCGATGGTCGCGACGCCAGCCAGCTCATGCCGCTGCGCCAGCGCCAGGGCGAGGGTGCCGCCCATGGAGAATCCGGCCACGAAAACCCGCGGGCACCGCGCCCGCAGGGCCGAAAGCGCCCTCTCGGCCCCGGCCAGCCAATCCTCGAAACGGCTGCGCTCGAAGGCCTCGGTGTCGCCGTCGTGCCCGGGCAGGTACGGGACGTCGACCGCGTACCCCGCAGAACGCAGGTCGGCCGCCAGAAAGCTCATTTCAAAAGGCCGTCCGGCATAGCCGTGCAGCAAAAGACAGCCGGTCAGCAGATCGTTCATGGTGACCCCGCAACGGTGAAGGATACGATGCCTGTTCAGCAAATGCGCCAGTTGCATGGGGAAAAAAAGTCTTGACTTTTGTCAGTCATTCGAAAAAGAAGACGAGTTTCCGGTGATTCGCGAACAGCCGCCGTTTCCACCGGGCAAAGGCGCGGCAGCATTTCAGGTCAAAATTATGGAGGAGCCTCATGGCAGTAGATTTCAGTAATGCCGTCAAGACCGACGAAGGCGTTCAGGTTAACGGCGTTGTCATGCAACAGATTGTGGAACAGTGCGAAGGCTGCGAGCGGATCAAGGAATTCGAGGGCGGCAAGTACTGCGGCAGCTACCCCCAGCCCGCCGTGAAGTGGAGACTGGGCAGCTGCAATTTCGCTACCCACACCAAGTCCGCGCCCGCCAAGGGCAAGGCCAAGGTCAACCCCCTCAAGGCTTCCAAGCGCGCTGCCAAAGGCCGCTAGGTCCAGCACCAGAGTTCACGCACAAGGCAGGATCATCCTGCCTTTTTTTTCCTCAAAATTCCGGGCAATGCGCCCGGAGACCAGCAAGGAGCACAGCCATGCTCAAGGCCACTCTCGACATCATCGACCGCAGCGCCGACGAGCTCGTCCGGCTCCAGACCGCGCTGGTGGGCATCCCCGCCCTCGGGCCCACAAACGGCGGCCAGGGGGAGGCGGCCAAGGCCGAATGGCTGTCCGGATACCTGTCCGCTTTCGAAGGCGTCACGGTGGAGCGCATCGACGCTCCGGACGCCAGGGTCGAGAGCGGCGTCAGGCCGAGCATCGCGGTGCGGCGCCCCGGCAGAAGCCCGCGCACCCTGTGGCTCATCGCCCACACCGACGTGGTCCCCACCGGCGACCTGTCCCTGTGGCAGTCGGACCCCTTCGTCCTGCGCCGGGAAGACGACCTCATCTACGGGCGCGGCGTCGAGGACAACCATCAGGGTCTGGTCAGCGCCCTCCTACTTCTGCGCGCCCTGGAACAGGCCGGGGCCGAAACGGAACTGTCTCTAGGCATCCTGCTGGCCGCCGACGAGGAGACGGGCAACGCCCTGGGCATTGAGCACATCCTGCGCGAGCGGCCGGATGTCTTCTCCGCGGACGATCTCGTCGTCATCCCGGATTTCGGGACAAAGGACGGCGCGGCCATCGAGGTGGCCGAGAAGAGCGTCCTGTGGCTCAAGTTCACGGTCCTGGGCCGGCAGTGTCACGCCTCGACCCCGGACGAGGGCGTCAACTCCCTGGTCGGGGCCTCAGCCCTGATCCTGGCCCTGGGGCGTCTGAACGACGTCTTCGGACGCACCGACGCCCTCTTCGACCCGCCGACCTCGACCTTCGCGCCGACGAAAAAGGAAGCCAACGTCCCCAACGTCAACACCATCCCCGGCCAGGACGTCTTCTACCTCGACTGCCGCGTGCTGCCCGACTACCCCCTGGACGACGTCGAACAGGAGATCCGGCGCATCTGCGACACGGTCGAAGCCGAACACGGCGTACGCATCGCCTTCGAGCGCGTGGTGCGCGAACAGGCCGCGCCGGGCACCCCGGCCGACTGCGAGGCCGTCACCCACCTGGCCAAAGCCCTGCGCGAAGAACGCGGCATCGACCCGCGCGTCATCGGCATCGGCGGCGGAACCGTGGCCGCGGCCTTCCGCAAGCGCGGCCTGCCCGCGGTCTGCTGGTCGACGCTGCTGAACACCGCCCACCAGCCCAACGAACACTCCTCCATCGCCAACACCATCGCCGACGCGCGGGTCTTCGCCCGCCTGCTCCTGGACAGCGAGGACTGAGATGAGCATCCCGACCGTGCCCGAAACCTTCGACATCATCGTTGTCGGCGCCGGCCATGCCGGCTGCGAGGCGGCCATGGCCGCGGCGCACATGGGCATGCAGACGCTGCTTCTGACCATCAACGCCGACCGCATCGGCCACCTGTCGTGCAACCCGGCCATCGGCGGCCTGGCCAAAGGGCACATGGTCAAGGAGATCGACGCCCTGGGCGGCATGATGGGCAAGTGGGCCGACCAGGCCGGCATCCAGTTCCGCATCCTGAACACCCGCAAGGGCCCGGCCGTGCGCTCCAGCCGGGCCCAGATCGACCGCGCCGAATACCTGAAGGTCGTGCAGCGCGACATCTTCACCTGCCCGAACCTCTTCGTGCGCCAGGAGACGGCCGCCTCCCTGACCGCCCAGAACGGCCGCATAACGGGCGTGGTCACCACCCTGGGCGAGACCATCCCCTGCCGGGCCGCCCTGCTGACCACGGGCACCTTCCTGCAGGGACTCATCCACGTCGGCCTCAAGAATTTCAGCGGCGGCCGCTATGGCGACCCCGCAAGCCAGGGCCTCTCGCCGCGCCTGAAGGAGCTGGGCCTTGAGCTCGGCCGGCTCAAGACCGGCACCGTGCCGCGCCTGCTCAAATCCTCCGTCGACTACTCGGTCATGGAGGAGCAGCCCGGCGACAACCCGCCCCGCCCCTTCAGCTTCGACTCGCCGGGCATAGGTCTGCCCCAACTGCCCTGCTTCGTGACCTGGACCACCGAGCGCACCCACGAGATCATCCGCTCCGGCTTCGACCGCTCGCCCATGTTCACCGGCGTCATCAAGGGCACGGGCGCGCGCTACTGCCCGTCCATCGAGGACAAGATCGCCCGCTTCCCCGACAAGGACCGGCACCAGATCTTCGTCGAGCCCGAAGGCCTGACGAGTTTCGAGGTCTACCCCAACGGCATCCCCACGAGCCTCCCCCTGGACGTGCAGAAGGCCCTGGTGGCGTCCATCCCCGGTCTGGAGAAGGCCCAGATCATCCGCCCCGGCTACGCCATCGAGTACGATTTCGTGCCCCCGACCCAACTGCGCCCCACCCTGGAGACCAAGGCCCTGCGCGGCCTCTACCTAGCCGGACAAATCAACGGCACCTCGGGCTACGAAGAGGCCGCGGGCCAGGGCCTGTGGGCTGCCATCAACGCGGTCCGCGCCCTGCGCGGCGAGCCGGAGTTCATCCTGACCCGCAGCCAGGCCTACATTGCCGTCCTCGTGGACGACCTGGTGACCAAGGGCACGCAGGAACCCTACCGCATGTTCACCTCCCGCGCCGAACACCGCCTGCTCCTGCGCGAGGACAACGCCGACGGGCGCCTGACCCCCCTGGGCCGCGAAATCGGCCTGGTGGACGATAGCCGCTGGAAGCGCTTCACGGCCAAGCAGGATGCCCTTGCGGAGATCATGACCGGTCTGGAATCCATCCGCGTGCGCCCCGACGCCGCCACCAAAGACGCGGTCGAGGCCATGGGCGGAACCATCCCCCAGAAGGCCGTCAGCCTCAAGGAACTGCTGCGCCAGCCCGAACTGTCCATCGGCAGCCTTGCGCCCCTGTGGCCGGAGTTGGCGAACTTCGACGCGGAGGCGCTGGAAGAGGCCGAGATCCAGGCCAAGTACGAAGGCTACCTGCAACGCCAGCAGGACCTGGTCGACCGCTTCGAAAAAATGGAGCGCACCGCCCTGCCCGAAGGCATGGTCTACACCGGCATTCCGGGCCTCTCACGCGAAGTGGTGGAAAAACTGACCCGCATCCAGCCCCGCACCCTGGGCCAGGCCGGACGCATCTCGGGCATCACGCCTGCAGCTTTGTCCTGCCTGGAGATTCAGCTCAAGAAGATGGGGAAGATTTAGAAGAGTGCCTCCGGCGGGCAGGGGATGATCCCCTGCACCCCATCGGGTGGGGCGTGTCTGGGGCTGTCCGAAGGTTCTGAGAAGGACGACTGGACGGGGGAAGAGTGCCTCCGGCGGGCAGGGGATGATCCCCTGCACCCCAGTTTGAAGGCAGCGTGCTACTCCCTGGTTTCGGAGGCGCAGTGGGCGAAGGACGGGACGTAGAAGCCGTCGACCAGTTCCTGGGCCAGGGCTTCGAGCCGCTCCACGAAGGCGTCGTCGAGGACCTTCTCCAGAGTCTCGTCCGAAGGCATGACCTCTTCCTCCGGCCCTCGCACCTTGAGCAGGATGACCCGCCCGTTGCTCATGACCTCGTACCCGACAACCTTTGCCATGCCCTGACCGTGCAGGTCCCGGACATGCGCCGTGATGATCTCGTAAAGTTCCACGCCCGTGTCCGGCCTGGTCACGATGGAAAAAACGCGTTCCGCCATATAAATCTCCTTGGACCCCTAGCTTTCACGTTTGCCCCGCCTTGTAAACTGCCCGCAGCGCACTTCACAACCGTACCGAAGACCGGTAGACTTTCTTTTTTGAACACCTTCCCCGGAACCGTATCATGAAACATCTCGTCGCCTCACGCATGGAGCGCTGCATCGGCTGCCACTCCTGCTCCCTGGCCTGCGCCCGGCTGGTGCACAAGTGCCTGTCCTGGGAGAACGCGGGCATCCGCATCCTGTCCTCGGGCGGGCTGTCCACCGGCTTCACGGCCAAGCTCTGCCTCGTCTGCGACCCGGCGCCCTGCGCCGCGGCCTGCCCCACGGGCAGCCTCAAACAGCGCAAGGGGGGCGGTGTGACGCAGAACAAGAAACTCTGCATCCAATGCGGCAAGTGCGCCGCGGCCTGCCCCGTGGACGCCATCGCCCAGGACCGCCAGGGCAACCCCTACGTCTGCATCCACTGCGGCAGCTGCGTGGAGTTCTGCCCCCACGATTGCCTGGAACTGCGGGAGGCCGAAGGATGATCACCGAAAATTTCAGAATCCTCGAAGTCAACCTGACCACGGGGCGTTCGGCCATCAGGAACGTGCCCGGTGTGGAAACGGTCCTCGGCGGATCTGGCCTGGCGGCGAAACTGCACATGGAATACTCCCGGCCCGGCCTGGCCTGGGACGACCCCTCCCAGCCCCTCGTCTTCGCCATCGGCCCCCTGACGGGCTTCTTCCCGCTGATGAGCAAGACGGTCTGCGCCTTCACCTCGCCCCTGCACGGCCAGTACGCCGAGTCCCACGCCGGAGCCCGCTCGGCCCTGGCCCTGCGCTTCGCGGGCATCGACGCGCTGGTGATCATCGGCAAGGCCGAACGACCGACCGTCCTGCACCTCGGCGCCAACGTCATCGAGTTCATGGAGGCCGGCTACCTGTGGGGCAAGGACGCCCTGACCACGGGCAAGCTCCTGCGCCGCATCCTCAAGGGCTCGGGCCACCGCACCATCATGCGCATCGGGCCGGCCGGCGAGAACAAGTCGGCCATGGCCTGCATCAACGTCGACACCTACCGCCACTTCGGACGCCTGGGCGGGGGCGGCGTCATGGGCGCCAAAAACCTCAAGGCCATCGCCGTCGAAGGCAACGGCTCCTGCGAACTGCCGCAGGGCAAGGAGTACTCGGCCCTCTTCGCCGACATCTTCCGCAAGCTGACCGACACGGACATGATGCGCAAGTACCACAACCTCGGCACGGCCTCGAACCTCGAAGCCCTGAACGAGCTCAAGGCCCTGCCCTGGCGCAACCTCCAGGCCACCTCGGACCCGGGCATCGTCGGCATCACGGGCGAGCGCTTCGCCGACGACACCCTGCTCAGAAACGCCGCCTGCTCGGGCTGCCCCGTGGGCTGCATCCACATCGGCTTCGTGCGCGAGAAGTTCCACAAGGACAACCAGTACCTCTACCGCCAGGTCGGCTACGACTATGAGCCCATCTTCGCCACTGGCTCCATGCTCGGCCTGACCCACGCCCCGGACGTGCTGACGGTCATGGACGAGGTGGAGAAGGCGGGCCTCGACGTCATGAGCGGCGGCGTGGCCCTGGCCTGGGCCACGGAGGCCCTGGAGAAGGGCGTGGTCACGCGGGAACAGACCGGGATCGACCTGCGCTTCGGCGACGCCCAGGGCTACATGCGGGCCGTGCACATGCTCGGCGGCGCCGTGAACGACTTCTGGCGCACCCTGGCCGGTGGAACCATGGCCGCGGCCGCCCGCTACGGCGGCGGGGACTTCGCCTGCGTGCTCGGCCAGGAGATGGCCGGATACGCCACGGGCGAGGTCTTCTACGTGGCCCAGGGCCTGGGCCTGCGCCACTCGCACCTGGACACCGGCGCCTACACCTACGACCAGTCCAAGGCCCCCAAGGACGTGGACAAGGCCCTGGCCTTCCTGCTGGAGGACGAACGCGAGCGCGTCATCCTGACCTCCATGGTGTCCTGCCTCTTCGCCCGCAAGGTCTACGACCCCGAAACCCTGCGCCAATGCCTGACGGTCCTCGGCGGCCAGGCCCTGGCCGACGGGCTGGACCAGGCCGCCGCCCGCATCCAGAAACTGCGCTGGCAGGCACGCGCCGCCGGCGGCTACGACCCCATGAACGTTCGCATCCCCAAGCGCTTCCTGGAGGTCGAGACCTGGAAGGGCCGCACCGACCCGCAGTACCTGGAAGAACTGCGCCTGGCTTACGCCGGGGCCATACGGGAGATGTGCGGCCAGGATTGAAACCGGCATGAACAACGGGCACCGAAGCCCCGTTCTTTCGGGAGGTTATGCATGGAAAACCGGGATGTCCGCTGGCGCCAGCGTTTTGCGCAGTTCGAGAAATCCTTCGCCCTGTTGGAATCGGCCATCACCATCGAAAGGCTGACCGTCATCGAGCGCGCCGGGCTGATCCAGTTCTTTGAAATGGCCTTCGAGCAGGGCTGGAAGCTGCTCAAGGATTATCAGGAGTCGGTAGGGTTCGAGATCGTCAGCCCGCGTCAGGCCATCAAGCAGGCCTTCCAGTCCGGACTCGTCGCCGACGGCCACGCCTGGATCGGGGCCCTGGAAGACCGCAACCTGACCACACACACCTACAACGAGCAGACGGCTTTGGCCGTGGAGGAAAAAATCCGCTCGTCCTATCACCCTCTCCTCAAAGCCCTGCACGAAACCTTCAACGCAAAGGCCCGCGAGGAACGATGAACGACCTTTCCCGGACCGGGCTGCGGGACGGCGACATCGCGCTCATCGTCAATGCGGCGAAACGCTTCCCAGAAATCCGCCAGCTCGTGCTTTTCGGCTCGCGGGCCAAGGGCACGCACAAGCCGGGCTCGGACGTCGATCTGGCCATCAAGGGCAACCGGCTGACCTACGACACCCCTGTCCGCCTGGCCGGCATCCTCAACGAGGAACTGCCGCTCCCCTATTTCTTCGATGTGGTGGATTACGAAACCATAACGGAACGGCAGCTGGTCGAGCACATCGACCGCGTCGGCGTCGTACTGCTCGATCAGTCCTGAGTCCCGAGGGCGACCTGCGCCACCCTGCGATACTCCGGACCCGAAGGACGAAGGACGCTCTGCCAGAGCACGGCGCTGTCCACACCGAACGCGGGCCAGTCCCGCGTCAGCGCCCTGGCGAGTCCCGGCCAATCGTCCCCCCTGGCAGCCTCCTTGATCCGCGCCACGGTGACGTGGGCGACGAAGGGCCGGGTTTCAGCGGCAAAGCCCTCACGGGACAGTTCAACGTCCAAGGCTGCGAAATATTCAGCGTACTCCCGCATTCCTTCGGCGAATCCCAACCAGACCACGCGCGGCGCGCCCCGAGGCGGAAAAAAACCACCCGCCCCGCCCTGCAGTTCGAACCGTCCCCGAGCCGCCGCCCGCATGGCCTTGACGATGCCCCCGACCTTGGCCTCGTCCGTCTCCCCCAGGAACTTGAGCGTCACGTGCGCCAGCTCCGGCCGCACCCAGGAAACCTTCGACGCCAGCCGGCCCTTCCAAGCGGCCTGGATCTCGCGGATAGCCTGCGCGTAGTCTTGGGGAATGGGGATGCCTATGAAAAGCCGCATGTGTGGTACCGCCTGATACGTAACGTGAAGGAAAGGCATGGATTCCCGCCTTTGCGGGAATGACATCGGACTGCGGCGTATTGCGCGTGATTTGATCGGAACTTCGCCGATGGTGACAGGCACAGCCTACCGTGCAGAGCAAGCGTCATCTCCGCGCAGTCGTCCATCTTACATTCCCCACCCCTGAAAGGCAGGCAGCCCCCCGCTTCCGCGCCAAGCGAGTCCGGGTCGGGGCGTTGCGGGCGCGTCGACTGTCCGACCGAACTAGGCATCGTTTGGTTTCCCGTCGTCAACCGCCCCGAGCACAACCTCTGCGCCCTGCACGCGACGGGGAACCATTACGAGGCCGGCGAGGAAGTTTCGACGTGCCCGCAACGCCCCGACCCGGACTCGCGCCCCCCACCGAAGCCCCTTCCCCCGCCATCATCCTTCATCCATCATCCATTCGTCATCTACAAAGCCAGCTCGCCGTCACCGCCTTCGGCATACATCCCGACCAGTTCCCACAACGTCCTCACTCCGAACCCCGTGCCCCCTGGCCTGAAGACCGAGGCGTTCTCGTCGGTCCAGGCCGGGCCGGCGATGTCCAGATGGGCCCAGTCCACGCCCTCGGGCACGAAGTTCTTCAGGAACATGGCCGCGTAGATGGCCCCGCCCTCGCGCGTGGCGATGTTCTTCAGGTCCGCCACGTCGCTTTTCAGCGGCACGCCGTATTCGGCCCACAGGGGCATGGGCCAGTAGCGCTCGCCCACGCGGCTGCCGCCCTCGCGGATGCGCTGGTCAAGTTCGGCCGTGGTGGCGAACACGGCGGCGACCTTGGTGCCCAGGGCTACGAGGCAGGCGCCGGTCAGGGTGGCCAGGTCCACCAGGATCTCGGGCTCGAAGCGCGCGCTGTAGGCCAGGGCGTCGGCCAGGATGAGGCGGCCTTCGGCGTCGGTGTTGAGTATCTCGACGGTCTTGCCGTTCATGGCCGTGACCACGTCGCCGGGTTTGGTGGCCCTGCTGCCCGGCACGTTCTCGGTGCATGGCAGCAGCCCCACCACGCGCCGCGGCGCCCCGCCGGCCAGGCCGATGGTCTTGAACAGACCCAGGATGGCGGCCGCGCCGGCCATGTCGCCCTTCATCTCGTGCATCTTGGCCGCGGGCTTGAGGGAAATGCCGCCCGTGTCGAAGGTCACGCCCTTGCCGACGAAGACCAGGGGACGGCCGCCGTCCGGGTCCGAGTCCAAGACAATGAAGCGGGCCGGCGTGTCGCTGCCGCGGAAGACCGAGGCGAAGGAGCCCATGCCCATGGCGATGATCTCCTCTGGCCCGAAGGCCTGCACGCTGAAGCCGAACTGCACGGCCAAACCGTGGGCCACGCCGGCGAGATGCTCGGGCGTGGCCACGTTGGACGGGGTGTTGACCAGGTCGCGCGCCAGGCGCACGCCTTCGGCCACGGCCATGGCGCGGTCCAGCCGGGCCCGCATGTCCTCGTCGCCGCCCAGGATGGCGAAACTCGCGGGAGCGTCGTCCTCGCCGGGGTCCGACTTGAAGGCCGTGAACCTGTACCCGGCCAGCAAGACGTCCGTGACGCACTCCGCGGCCATGTCCCCATCCAGTCCCAGCCTGTCCAGATGTCCGGCATCAACGGCCATGCGGGTGAGTTCCTGGCCTGCCGCGGCGCGCACGGCCGTGCCCACGGCGGAGCGGAATGCGTCGGCATCGACCTCGTCAGCCCTTCCCAGGCCGACCAGCAGGCAGGACCCGGCCGCGCCGGAACACAGCCGCGTCCGCCCGGCCTTGCCGGAAAAGGCCATATCAGGGTCCACGCCGAGGGCCGTGAGCATCTCCCGATCCTCCTCGGCCCAGGAAGCGCCTTCGGACCTGAACATGACGAGGGTCGCGCCGCCCGATTCATCGCAACTTCGAAAGATTTCAATATTCATCATTGCCTCATCGCTCAAAAATGGTGACATTAGAGTCAATGGACATACGAGTCTTGGGCGCCCGAGTAAAGGCGCGCACCCGAAGCCGGACACGACTTCCCGCGCATACGCAACCAGGAGAACCCGCATGGATCACAACCGCACCGTCGCCGTCCTCGGAGCCACGGGCTACATCGGAGGCCGCCTCGTCCCGGCGCTGCTGGAGCGCGGCTGGCGGGTCCGGGCCGTGGGCCGCAACCCCGACAAGCTGCGCTGCCGGGCCTTCGCCTCGAACCCGAACGTCGAACTGGCCCGCGCCGACGCCCTGGACGGCCCGGCCCTGACCGAGGCCCTGCGCGGCTGCTTCGCAGCCTACTATCTGGTGCATTCCATGTTTCCGGGGGTCAAAGACTTCGAAGACCGCGACAAGCGGGCCGCCATGACCATGCGGGACGCTGCGGCCAAGGCCGGACTTGCGCGCCTGGTCTACCTCGGCGGCCTGGGCGACCAGGACGGCGATTTGAGCGCGCACCTCAAGTCGCGTATGGAGGTCGGCGAGATCCTGGCCGGCGGCCCCGTGCCCCTGACCTGGCTGCGCGCGGCCATGATCATGGGCTCGGGCAGCGCGTCCTTCGAGATCCTGCGCTATCTGGTGGAACGCCTGCCCGTCATGGTCACCCCGGCCTGGGTCAAGTCCCTGTCCCAGCCCATCGCCGTGACCAACGTCATCGACTACCTCTGCGGCTGCCTGGACGCCCCCGAAACCACGGGCCGGACCTTCGACATCGGCGGCCCCGACGTCCTGAGCTACCGCGAACTCTTCGACGTTTACGCCCGCGTGGCCGGCCTGCGCAAACGCGTCATCATCCCCGTGCCTGTGCTCACGCCCAAGCTCTCGTCGTACTGGATCCAGCTGGTCACGCCGGTGCCCACGAGCCTCTCCCGGCCCCTGGCCGAGGGCCTGCGCAACAAGGTCGTGTGCCGCGAAAACACCATCCGCGAATTCATCCCCACCCGCCTGCTGTCGCCCGAGGAGGCCATCACCCGCGCCCTGGACCGCACAGTCCGGCACGAGGTCGAGACCTGCTGGTCCGACGCCGGCAGCCTGCGCGTGCCCGAATGGATCGACTGCGGCGACGCGCCCTATGCCGGCGGGACGGTCTTCGAGTCGGCCCACACCGTGACCCTGTCCGCCACGCCGACGCGGGTCTGGCACGTCCTGACCCGCCTGGGCGGCGACGAGGGCTGGATGTACGGGGACTGGCTGTGGAAAATGCGCGGCCTCCTCGACAAGCTCATCGGCGGAACGGGCCTGCGCCGGGGCCGTCGCCACCCGAGCGACCTGCGCGTCGGCGACGCCCTGGATTTCTGGCGCGTGCTGGTGGTGGAGGAGAACCGCCGCCTGCGGCTGTTGGCCGAGATGAAGGTGCCGGGCGAGGCACTGCTGCAGTTCGACGTGGAAGAACGCGGCCCGAATCGCACCGCCCTGACCCTGCGCGCACGCTTCCTGCCGCGGGGTTTATGGGGTATCGTCTACTGGAAGGCGCTCGCCCCGGTACACGCGCCGCTGTTCAAGGGCATGCTCACGGCCCTGGCCCGCAAAGTCGGGGGGACCATCCTGTCCGGACCCGTCACGCCACCCAAGGAGGACTCGCAATGTCGAATATCCTGACCGAACCCCGCTCCCGCGAAACGACCATCAACGACCCCGACGTGCGCCGCAGCCTTGACGCCATCCTGAACGGCCAGCGCAGCGGCGTTCTGGCCACGTGCTTCATGGACATCCCCCTGTGCAGCCAGATGGCCTTCGCCGCCGACGAGGACCTGCGAGCCCTCATCGTGGTCACGCCCAAGCAGACCGCCAAGCATGACAACATGAGCGCCAACCCCAACGTGTCCTTTCTGGTCAGCACGGCCAGGAACGACCCGGCGGACCCGGCGCAGGCCCAGGCCCTGACGGTCACGGCCTTCGCCACGGAACTCGACGGCGAGCGCCGCCATCGCGCCGTGACCCTGTTCACGCGCAAGCACCCGAACCTCGCGGCCTTTGCCTCGGCCTCGGGCAACGCGGTCATGGAGCTCAGGATCGGCACCTATTTCCTGGTCGACAACTTCCAGCAGGTCACGCGCATCGCCATGGGGTGATATTTTCGGCGCGCGTCCGGCCGGTTCTGGACAACCGGCCAGAATTCGAGAATATTTCCCGAGAAGGTTTTTGCATCGGACAACCCGCGCGTCCCGGAAGCGCGCAACGGCAAGGAGAAACATCATGAACAGACCCATCCGCCTGGGGATCAGCCGCTGCCTGCTCGGGGACAAGGTCCGCTATGACGGAGGGCACAAGCACGACCCATTCCTGACCAAAACCCTCGGCGAGTACGTGGAGTACGTCCCGGTCTGCCCCGAAGTGGAATGCGGCCTGCCCATCCCGCGCGAGGCCATGCGCCTCGTGGGGGACCCCGACTCCCCGCGGCTTTTGACCCAGAAGAGCGGCATCGACCACACGCGGCGCATGAAGGAGTGGGCCGCCAAACGCCTCGACGAACTGGAAGGCGAAGGCCTGTGCGGCTTCATCTTCAAGAGCAAGTCGCCGTCGAGCGGCATGGAGCGGGTCAAGGTCTACTCGGACACGGGCAATCTCATCGGGCAGTCCGTGGGCATCTTCGCCCGCATGTTCATGGAGCGCTTCCCCCTGCTGCCCGTTGAGGAGGAAGGCCGCCTCCACGACGTCCACCTGCGGGAGAACTTCATCGACCGCATCTTTGTGCTGCGACGCTACCGCGATATGCTCAAGGGGGGCCAGACCCTCGGCAACCTCGTGACCTTCCACACGCGCCACAAGCTGCAGATCCTGGCCCACAGCCCGGAAATCTACCGCGCCATGGGCCGGCTGGTGGCCAAGGGCAAGGAAATGCCCAAGGAGCAGCTTTTCAGGAGCTACCACGAGCACCTCATGACGGCCATGCGCATGAAGGCCACGCCGCCCAAGCACCGCAACGTGCTGCAGCACATCATGGGCTACTTCAAGAACGACCTCCTGGCCGACGAGAAGCAGGAGCTCCTGGACCTGATCAACCAGTACGCCGGGGGCATCATCCCCCTCATTGTGCCGGTGACTCTGCTCAATCATTACGTCATGAAATACGAAGACTTCTACCTGCAGGACCAGACCTACCTGCGGCCCCACCCCGTGGAACTCAAGTTGCGCAATCACGCCTGACGACACCCCGCAGGAGGATCCCATGGGCAGCGCCTACGACATCATCGCCAGATACGACCCCGAGTTCCCGCGCAAGCGGGCCGGGAGCCTGATGACGGACACGACGGAATTCATGAACATCCAGTACGGCGACGTGATCGAACTGGACGGGAAATATTTCCTGGTGCTGCGGGACGAGAAGGAGCGCAGCTTCGGGGTGGAGGATCCCAAGTACTGGGTCAAGCGCTGCCGCGAGCTGGACACCGGGGAGCGCAAGATCCTCAAGCTCGTGTTCTACGAAAAATTCCCCGTGTCTCTGGGCAGCATGGAGATCGAATGTTTCCGCAGCCCGCGCAAGGAGGCCCGCATCCTGGACCTGGTGCGCGGCGACGGGCGCTTCATGCAGGGCTATTCGCGCGACGACGCGGCCGGGAACAACGTGCGCGTCCTCGACGTGGTCCGCGGTGATCTCCTGTCCCTGGCCATCGACAAGCTGGAGGCCGACCACAGGACCTACTTCTTCGAACTGCTGCCGGACATCCTGGAGAAATTCGCCGAGGCCTGCCGGGCCATCGACTTCCTGCACCGGCACGGCGAGAACCACGGTGACATCCGCCGCGACCACCTGTGGCTCGAACAGGGCACGGGCAACTACGTCTGGATCGACTTCGACTACACCTACGAGTTCCAGGAGAGCCCCTCGGGCCTGGACATCTTCGGCCTGGGCAACCTGCTGCTCTATCTGACGGGCAAGAAATTCTGCACCACCTTCAACATTCCCCGTCCGGAATTCGACGGGCTGTCGGACGTCCACCTGGAGCCCGCCGACTTCTCCATGCTCTTCAAAAACCGCCTCTCAAACCTGCGCAAGGTCTACCCCTATGTGCCCGAAACCCTGAACAACGTGCTGATGCACTTCTCCACCGCCTCGGAGGTGTTCTACCCGTCGGTCGGGGAAATGCTGGATGAGCTTCTGCCCTGTATCGACGAAATCCGCCGCGGGCGGATAAAAGCGTAAGGAGACATCATGGACCCCAAGAAAATTCTCATCGCGGTGGACGCATCCGAGAACTCAGCCCGTGCGGTGAACTACGTGTCCGACCTGCTGGGCGGCAGCAGCGGCTTCATGATCACGGTGCTGTATATCGAGCGCCCGCCCAACCGCGACCTGTTCCCCGACGAGGCGGCCTGGGTTGAGGCCGGCCAGACGCAGGAACTGCGCATCCGCACCTTCCTGAAGCAGGCCAGGACCACCCTGACCGCCGGTGGTCTGGCCCCGGAAGCCGTGACCATCGACTATGTCCCGCACTGCCAGTCGCCGGTCAACCCGGGGGCGGCGGAGTGCAGCATCGGCACGTCCATCGCCCGCGACATCCTGCAGTACCAGCAGCGCGGGGACTTCGGGACCCTGGTCATCGGACGCCGCGGCGTGTCCCGAGCCGAGGAGTTCCTGTTCGGCAGCGTGACCACCAAGGTCACCCACCTGGCCAAGGACTGCACCGTCTGGGTCGTACAGTAAGGAGGAACAATGCCCTGTCTCGAACTCACGACCAACGTTCGCGTCACGGACAAGAGCGCCCTGATGCGCGCCCTCTCGGACTGCGTCTGCAAAGGCCTGGGCAAGGCCGAAACCTACATGATGGTCATCGTCAACGGCGAAGTGCCCATGCTCTTCGGCGGCAGCGAGGAGCCCGTGGCGCACCTGACCCTGCGGGCCCTGAATCTGAAGGAGGAGGCCATCCGCGTCCTGGCCGGGGACCTGACAGCCATCGTGCAGGACATGCTCGGCATAGAGAGCCAGCGCACGTACATCGTGTTCATGGACGCCGACATGGGCAAATGGGCCTGGGACGGCCGCGCCTTCGCCTGAGGGGCGGCTTGCCTGGCGGGGAGCCCTCGTGTACAGGGTCCGGGCGCCGGATCGCTTCCGGCCCAATCCTACACGAGGTGTGCCATGACCGAGAAGAATTACGCCCAGAGCATCGCCGGCGACCTGTTCCGCATGATCGAATCCGCCAAGGAACAGGGCGTGGGCGTCGACAAGGGCTTCCGCAACCAGGCCATGTCGAGCCCCGGCATGTCCCTGACCTATCTTTTTTTGAACAAGTCCGACCTGCTGAAGGTCCCGGCCCTGCCCGGACCGGTCAAGAAGCAGGTCCGCCGCTCCAACGCCCTGGCCGTCATCGAACTGGCCGACGCGGGCGGCGTGAAGCAGACCGCGGGCATCCACCTCATCTGGTCCAGCGCCAAGCCCTGCTCGGGCATCCAGTCCGAGGCCGAGATGCTTGACGGCATCCAGATCCAGGGCTTGGCGGCGTTCACGGCCCAGATCAAGAGCGTGCTGCGCAACGACGCGCCGCGCACCGTGGACCAGCTCGCCCCGGACCAGGCCGAGTAACCCCTCCCCATCCCGCCGTACGACCTGGAGACGCCCATGCTGTTTAAGCTCTGCCTGTCGACGGTGATCTGCGCCTTCATCGGCTGGATCACCAACTTCATCGCCATCAAGATGCTCTTCCACCCCCGCCGGCCCGTGCAGATCGGAAGCCTGACGGTGCAGGGCATCTTCCCCAAGCGCCAGAAGGCCCTGGCCATGAACCTGGCCGCGGTCATCGAAGGCGAACTCCTGTCCCACGACGACATCCGCCAGGCCATGCAGCGGCCTGAATTCTCGGCCCGCCTGAAGGAACGCATCCTGGACGGGTTCTCGGAGTTCCTGTCCACGCGCCTGGGGAGCCTGAACCCCATGATCGCCATGTTTCTGGACGGCCCCATGATGGAGAAGGTCAAGGGGCTCCTGGACAAGGAACTGGACCGCATCGTTCCGGGCCTGCTTGAGACGGCCACGGGAGAGCTGGAAAACAGCCTCGATTTCCGCCGCATCATCCAGGACAAGATCGAGAACCTGTCCATGGAGCGCCTGGAGGCACTGCTCATGTCCATCATGGCCCGGGAGTTCCGCTTCATCGAGGTGGTCGGGGCCGTGCTCGGCGCCATCATCGGCCTGATCCAGGGCCTGCTTTTCTTCTGATCCAACCCGCCCCGGAAACGAAAAAGGCCGCTTGACGCGGCCTTTTTCCGTTTCATGACTCGGACCGGGAAGCCCCCGTCCTCAAGCCTCGATGACCTTCTTCAGGTCGATGCCGAACTTGCGCATCCGGTTCAGAACCGTCAGGCGGTTCACGCCCAGGATTCTGGCCGCCTCGGATTTGTTGCCGCCCGCCTCGCGCAGGGCGTCGAGGAGCTGTTCCTTCTGGCCGGACGGTGCCGCGGGCGCAGGGGCATGGTCCGTGAATCCCCCGGCAAAGGCGCCCGGCAGGTGGCGGGGCTCGATGTGGCCGCCGTCGGCCAGGACGAAGGCGTACTCCAGGCTGCTCTTGAGTTCGCGCACGTTGCCCGGCCAGGAATAATCCATGAACAGCCGCAGGGTCTCGGGGCTCAGGCCCTTGATGTCCTTGTCGCTCTTGACCCGCAGGCGGTGGATGAAATGGTCTGCCAGGAGCGGGATGTCCTCCTTGCGCTCGCGCAGGGGCGGAAGGTGCACGGGGATGACGTTGATGCGGAAGAAGAGGTCCTCGCGGAACAGGCCGCGCGAGATGAGCTCCGGCAGCACCTTGTTGGTGGCGGTGATGATGCGCACATCCACGGACAGGGGGCGGTTCTCGCCGACCCGCTCGAAGGTCTTGGTCTCCAGCACGCGCAGGAGCTTGACCTGCACCGGCAGCGGCAGGTCGCCGATCTCGTCCAGGAAGATGTCGCCCCCGCCGGCCGCCTCGAAACGACCCTGGCGGTGCCGGATGGCGCCGGTGAAGGCGCCCTTGACGTGCCCGAACAGCTCGCTCTCCAGCAGCGCCTCGTTCAGGGCCGCGCAGTTGACCTGCACGTAGGGCTCTTCCCGGCGCGGGCCCAGGTCGTGTATGGCGCGGGCGACCAGTTCCTTGCCCGTGCCCGACTCGCCGCAGATGAAGACGGGCGCGTCGCTCTGGGCGGCCCTCTCGATGAGCTTGAAAACCTCGAGCATCCTGGAAGAATGGCCGACCATGCCGTGGAACATGGTCTTCTCCTCCAGCATGAGGGACAGCTGCTGCAGCTCGTGCTCCTTGCGGTCCAACTCCGTGAGGTCGATCATGGTCTCCACCGCCCCCAAGGGAGAGCCCTCCCGGGAGTTGAGGATCGAGGCGCTCTTGAGGATGGGCACGTAGGCGCCGTCCTTGCGCATGATATGGCACTTGCGGCGGACGTAGCTGCCCTGCTCGAAGAGCATGCACCACCTCGACCGCGCCTCGGAACGGATCCTGCGGCAGGCGTCGCATTTGAAAATGGAGCAGTCCGAGCCGATGAGTTCGTCCCGGGAATACCCGGTGATCTCCTCCAGGGCCCGGTTGACCATGCGGATCACCCCGTCGGGATCGACCAGCAGCAACCCCTCCTGCATGATATCGACGATTTCCCGCCAATGGGTTTCAAGCGGGGGAGTTTGGGGGAGCGACTCCCTGGCTTCGGCCTGCAAGGCCGCATCACGATTGCCCATGCGTTTCACTCCATGGTTAGGAACTGTCCCGACACACTACGAGACAACGAGTTAGATGTTTAAAACTTAAACAAGTGTCACCATTGAATAAACACATGTCAATGTAATTTTCAAGTACGGGCGAAAGGGAAAAAAAATGATCAATGACTTCGATACCATTTCACCGGAACAAGGGCACATTTTTGTGGTATGGCCATTGCAAAAATCTGAACCAACTGGAGAGGAAACGGACCCGAGTTCTTTTCACCATTTCGGAACAAGGAGTGAGCAATGCACACATTCGTACGCAGGGGAGTGTTCTGGGGCGCCCTTCTGCTCTGGCTGTGGCCCCTGTCCGCCATGGCCGCCACGGAGGAGGCCCCGGGCAGGCAGCTGGCCCGGCAGACGGTCAAGGACGACGCGACCCGATGGATCACCACGGACCACTCGAAACATCCCATCCTCAAGCAGCCCTTCGAGAAACCCGAGGACGTGACCAAGGCCTGCCTGTCCTGCCACAACGAGGCGGCCACGCAGATCCACAAGACCATCCACTGGACCTGGAAGGACCCGGCCGACCCCTCGGGCGAGACCGGCAAGGGCGGCCTGTCCGTCAACAACTTCTGCATCGCCGTGGGCTCCAACGAGCCGCGCTGCACCTCCTGCCACATCGGCTACGGCTGGAAGGACAAGGACTTCGACTTTTCCAAGGCCGAGGCCGTGGACTGCCTCGTCTGCCACGAGACGACCGGGACTTACAAG
>NZ_AUAR01000023.1 GCF_000428825.1 Desulfomicrobium escambiense DSM 10707
GGCTGGGAGGAGGTCGAGGAAGGCGAAGTGGCCGAGTGGGAAGTGCACGAGAAACGCTGAGTCATCCTCCCCTCAAGACTCGGGGCCGCGGTCCGTCGCCTGACGGGCCGCGGCCCTTTCCGTCAGGAAATGTCGCCGCGTCTTGCCAATAAGGCTGGAACCTGCTAGAAAAATTCGTGTTTTTTTGGATAATGGCTTTTTGCGCACCTTCAGCTGTACGACGGATGACGCGTGAATCTTTTCGAGGAATTCGAGCAGCTTGTCAGGGAGTTTGAAGAAGAGAAGATCGGATACGTCGTGGTCGGGGCCGTCGCGATGGCCTTCCACGCGGAACCGAGATTCACGCAGGATATCGATATTCTGCTCGAACCTGAAGATTTTGCGAAGATGAAAGGGATACTCGAGGTACACGGTTATATGGAATCGGCGCAGCCGTGGACGTTTCAGAGCACGCCTTTGACGCTCCGGCGATTCCTCAAGGTCGAAGGACGCGACCAGATGATCATGGATATCCTTCTGGCAGGAGACGCCAGACATCTGGAAATAATCCGCAACGCCCTCGAAGCTTCCGGCGAGGGATGCACCGTCAGGGTCGCCAGCAGATCGGACCTCATCTGGCTCAAGAAACAAAGAGGTTCGCTGCAGGATCTGGCCGATATCGAGAGGCTGTCGGATGAAGGACGTTGAAACCGTCATGAGACAGCTCAGCAACCTGTACGAGTTCAACAGAAGATTGAAGACGTTCAGGCTGCATGAGCCTCGCTCCGCCGATGTTCGGATTCCGAAGCAAGAGCAGAGCCGTATTTCGCCGAGGCCCCCCCAGGGGTCGGACGCGGCCGACCCCGCGTCCTGAAGTTCAGATCATTCCCGTCTTTTTGAGGGCCTTGGCGGCGAAGAGGCCGCCGACGGCGCCGCCGACGGCCTGGATCACGTTGGCCAGGATCTCGGCTGCCGCGCCCTGCAGGCCGATGTTGGGCATCAGCGTCTCCCCGATGAAATACACGGCGATCATGGCCAGGCCGCCCAGGGCGAGCATGGCGTACTGCGTCGCGCCGCTGCGGCTTGCCGCCAGCGCGGCCAGGGCCCCTTCGGCGCCCTTGGCCAGGAAGGTCAGGGGGGCAAAGACGGCGAAACCGCTCAGGACGTCGGCCAGGGCCGAGCCCACGCCGCAGGCGGCCAGGGCCCAGAGCGCCCCCTGGCGCGGGTTCATGAAGCCCAGCACCAGGCCGCCGAAGACCACGGCCACGTCGCCGACGTTGAAGTAGCCCCGGCTGGGCAGGGGGATGCGCACGAAGAGGGTCGTCAGGCAGGCCAGGGCCGTGATGGACAGGGCGGCGATGCGGATATTTTTCATGGTTCCTTCCTCAGGTGACGGGTTCGGTGGTCAAAAAGCTCCAGGGTCTTCTCGGTCTGCTGGTAGATGCTGATGTAGGCGGCCACGATGACCCCGCAAAGCCGCAGGAACCTTCCGCTGCGGCGGCCGGCGAAGTGCGGCGTCAGGTCCATGAAGAAGCGGTAGCGGTGCAGCAGGGGCGTACATTTTTCCATGACGGCCTTCAAGACGATGGCGTTGCGGCGGGCCCCCGGACGCAGTGGCAGGCCCAAGATGTCGCGGAAGGTGATGGATTCCAGGCCGAGCTTCACGATCAAAAACGAGTTGGGGAAAACGAGGGCCTTGAGCAGGGAGTCGCTCAGCCAGTCTGTGCGGCCCATGAGGCCCGCCCATTGAAAGGCCGCTCCGAAGGCCAGCAGGGAGAGGACGAAGGGCAACACGAAGAGGATCGACCGCCCTGCGGAGCGCAGGCCGCCTCTCCACGCCGCGGCGGTGAGCAATATGGCCAGCAGTGCGGCCTGCAGCTCCATCCGCCCGTACCAGGGGCCGAAGACGAAGAGCCCGAAGAAGGCCGTCAGCAGGCCGAAAATCGTCAGCACTTTCAGGCCGGCCACAATCGCTCCAAGCCGAGGTGAACCTCCGGCCTTCCGGTGTCAGGACGCACGAAGGCCAACTCGAAGCCGCCCGGCAGGTCCGGCCTGACTTCCGGCCTCTCCAGGTGCGAGACCTGCACGACCCAGCCGAAACGTGACAGATTCAGGGCCGTGAACTGGGGGGCGGTCAGGTATTTGTCGAATTCGTCGAGAATGACGACCTCCCTGCAGCCGCCGGCCTCGATCCAGGCCGAGGCCAGGTCGGCCAGCCCCTGCGGCGCTTCGCGGCCCATCAGGGCCAGGGTGGCGCGCATGGTGTTCTGCTGCAGGTCCATGTCTTGGGCCAGGTACAGCAGGCAATGCCGGTCCCGCAGGTTCGGGATGAGTACGTGCTCCAGGAAGGTCGTCTTGCCCGCGCCGTTCTCCCCGCGCAGGCGCAGCCAACTGCCCCGCGGCAGCCGCAGGTCGCGGGCGAGCTCGTAGCGCAGGCCCGCGTGGGGGACGGGGTAGGTTCCGGCGGCGAGTTCAAGCATGGCGGCCTGCCGGTTGCGGTACGTTCCCGACCAGGGTGAAGAGTCCGGCCTCGGGCAGGACGGTCGCGAAGCGGTCCAGGAGAAGCTCCCGGTTGCGCGGCGAGAGGGTTTCGAGGACGTGCACGAGCAGGATGCGCAGGGGCCGGCGCGGCAGCAGCGCCATGAGGGTCAGGCAGCAGATGATGGCCTGCTCCCCGCCGGAATAGGACGAGAGCAGCCGGCCGGGTTCGAGGCGGACGTCGAACAGGGCGCACTCCCGGCCGATGTCCGCGAGGGCTCCATCACCGGCGCCCAGGAGCAGGAGCTCGTCCTCTAGGGTAGTACCGACGAAGAGGTTGTGCATGTCGATGACGCAGTGGTCGCGGCCATGCTCGGCCAGGGTCGAGGCGTTCACGGGCGTCCTGCGCTCTTCGGATTTGTTTTGCTTGACTGGCACGGGCGGTGATGCAATGGACATGCTCCATGATCAAATACAGTATCGAATGCTGGCTCTACAACGATCTCCAGGATCGCTTCCTGTTGCTGCGCTGTCCTGTGACGCACCGTCATGATGAATACTGGCAGCCCGTGACCGGCGGCCGCAACGCCGAGGAACCCTGCGTCGAGGCCTGCCTGCGCGAAGTGGAGGAGGAGACGGGGGTGAAGCTCGCCGCGGAGATGCTCGAAACCGTCATCACGGAATTCTGCTTCTGCATTCCCGAGGCCCGCATCGAACTGCGCAAGCCCGTGTATCTGGCGCGAGTGCGCAGCGAAAAGGTCGTCCTCTCGTCCGAGCACATCGGCTACTACTGGTTCGACGCCGTGGACGTGGAGGGGCACCTGCACTGGGACTCCAACAAGGAATCCTTCCGTCAGGTCCTGGCCTTCACCCGCCGTCAGTTCGCTCCCGCCCCCAGCAATCCTTCCAGATAGGCGACGATCTCGTCGCCGTCCCAGCGGGCCATGCCCGTGTGCCCGAAAACCACCCTGCCCTGGCGGTCGAAGATGTACGTCGTCGGCAGCCCTTCGGCCTGCAGCTCCGGCGGAACGGGCGGGTCGAAGACGTACAGCGGCATGTCGAGTTCCCTGGACATCGGGTGGGCGCGCACTTCGTCCGCGGTCTCGGTGCTGATGCACAGCACCCGCAGGCCGTCGTTCCCCTCGAATTTCTTCCACAGGTTCCGCAGGTACGGCATCTCGGCCCGGCAGGGCGGGCACCACGTGGCCCAGAGGTTCACGACCACGACCTTGCCGCGCAGGTCCGCAAAGGACGTGGCGCGGCCGTCCAGGTCCGAGAAGGTCCCCTGCAGGTCGCCCAGGCGGGTCATGGCCGGGATTTCCGGTTGGCCGGCGTCGGCGTCCACGAAACCGCCCATGATGACCAGGGCCGAAGCGGCTTCCAGCAGAAGCAGGGCGACGGCGGCGAAAAGGGCGCTTAGGGCCGGGTGTTTCGGGATATTCATGCGGTTTCCCCGCCCTGGGTCAGGCCAAGGCTCGTCTTGAGGCTGCTGATTTCACCGGGGCTCAGGTGACGCCATTTCCCGGACGGCAGATCGCCCAGGGTCAATGGGCCCAGCCCCACCCGCTTGAGGCGCAGGATGGTCAGCCCGAGGTCGCGGCACATGCGCCGGATTTGACGGTTGATCCCCTGGCGTAGGGTCATGCGCAGCAGGGTGCCGCCGCTGCGCAGCGTCCTCGCCTCGACATCGACCGGAGCCAGCGTTTCCCCTTCCTCAAGCCGCATGCCCCGGCGCATGACGTTCAGGGCATCCTCCGTCACGGCCTCGCGCACCAGCGCCTCGTAGAGCTTTGGGTGTTCGTGGCTGGGGTGGGTCAGGCGCAGGGTTACCTCGCCGTCGTTGGTCAGCAGCAGCAGCCCTTCGGACATGAAGTCCAGACGCCCTACGGGAAAGAGTCGAAGCCCGCGCAGTTCGCGCGGCAGCAGATCGAGGACCGTCTGACGGCCCTGGGGGTCGCGGACCGTGGTCACCGTATGCGCGGGCTTGTGCAGCATGATGTACACGGGCTCCGCTCCCCGGCCCCCTCTCACGGGCTTGCCGTCGCAGGCCACCTCGTCCCTGCCGGGGACGACCCGCGTGCCGGGTTCGCGCTGGACCGCGCCGTTGACCTTCACCCGGCCGGCCTGGATCAGGGCGTCGGCCCCGCGGCGCGAGGCGATGCCGGCATCGGCCAGGTACTTGTTCAGACGCACTTCACTGTTTTCGGACATGGGCGAAGCAATAGGGAGAAGCCTGCCGCAGGGCAAGCAAAAAGGCGTACGCCTGCCTGCTCAGTCCGTCTTTGCGGCGCGTTTCAGGTCGATATGCTCGGGTTCCTGATGCCGCCCGCCGCGCGTGATGCACAGATCGTGGATGAGGCCGTTGGCGATGGAGTAGATCCAGCCGTGCAGGTAGAGCGAGCGGCCCCGGTCCCACGCCTTGCGCACGATGCTGTTCAGGGCCAGGTTGCGGACCTGCAGCTTGACGTTGAGTTCGCACATGTCGTCCAGGTTCGGGGTCCGGTTGCGCTCCATGAGGTCCTTCACGTTCTCCAGCCAGTGGGCCAGCAGGCCCGGCGTCTGGTCCTTGAGCACGGCATCGATGCCGCCGCAGCCGTAGTGGCCGCAGACGATGATGTGCTTCACCTTGAGCACGTCCACGGCGTACTGCAGGACGCACATGAGGTTGATGTCCGTGTTGATGACCTGGTTGGAGATGTTGCGGTGCACGAAGACCTCGCCCGGCATGACGCCGATGAGCTGGTCCGCGGGCACGCGGCTGTCGGAGCAGCCGATCCACAGGAACTTGGGCTTGTGCTGGCTTTCCAGCTTGCTGAAGAAGCCCGGGATGTTCTTTTCGACATTCTGGGCCCAGATCCGGTTATTGTCGAGCAGCTTTGCTATTTCTTTCATGTCGCTCATCCGTTGGGTGTTGGGGTTTGAGCTGATTGTTTACTCATTTTGTCCGGATCGCGCAATGCGTCTCCCGTACCCGGAAACGATCGGGGCGCGCGGGTGGACCAAAAGCTCGGGTTGGGCTAGACTGGCGGTCCGCCGGCCGGAATCGTCGCCCTGTCCGGCAGCGCCGAACGCCATCCCGAAGGCCGGCGCAGCCCCCTCCACGCCTTTGCACCATGCTCCCTTCCGCCGGCATCGGGCGTGGAACCCGTTCACTTCAATCCCTGTGAGGTTGCAATGAACTTGGACAGTTCACGCTGGTGTGCGCGCACCTTCGCCGCGGAACACGCCGGCATCCTCGACGTGGTCAGGACCGCCGACGACCTCGACGCGGCGCGCAAGGCGCTCTACCTTTTCGTGACCGAGCGTCAGTATCTGATTCTTTTCGACGACCGCGAGCATACCGCCTTCGAGATGACCGTAGCCCGCGACTGTGCCCGCGTTCTGCGCGCGGTCCTGGCCAGAGGTTCCGACGCGCGGGCCGGCTTCAGTGTGGCCCAGGCCCTGTGGGACCTGGCCCGCGGCGTGGAGCGCCCGGACCTGAAGGCCGGCTTTTTCGCCGAGCTGTCGCACCTTTTTCACGGACTGAACGGCACCCCCCTGGGTGTAACCCCTGAACCCTCGACCCTGGACGAGGTCAGCGGGCGCGAGGCGGCCGTGGCCAGGTCCCTTGAACTCGACCGCATCTGGGAGGGCATCGCGCAGGCCATGGCGCGCTACGAATCGGGCCTTGAAGCGGCCTCTTTGGATCGGCGCAGGCAACGCAGACAGGAGCTCCAGACCCTGTTCAACGCATCGGACCCTGAGTGGGAGGACTGGCACTGGCAGGTGCGCAACATCATCGAGGACGCCGAAGGCCTGGCTGCGGCCGTCAACCTGCGCGATGACGAGCGCGCCGCCGTGGAGCGGGCGGTGCGGACGAAGCAGCCCTTCGGGATCACGCCGTATTACGCCTCCCTCATGGACAGCGACCCCGCGATCGGCCGCGACCGGGCCGTGCGCGCCCAGGTCATCCCACCGGCCTCCTACGTGGAGTGCATGGCCGTCCACGGCGACAGCCGGGCCGAGGTCTTCGACTTCATGCGCGAGGCCGACACGTCGCCCGTCGATCTCGTCACGCGGCGCTACCCGGCCATCGTCATCCTCAAGCCCTTCAACACCTGCCCGCAGATCTGCGTCTACTGCCAGCGCAACTGGGAGATCGAGCGGGCCATGGCGCCGGGGGCCATGGCGTCCCGGGCCGACCTGGAGCGCGCCGTGGGGTGGATCCGGCGGCACCCGGCCATCAAGGAGGTCCTGGTCACGGGCGGCGACCCGCTGGCCATGGGCGACGGGCCCCTAAAGCGCATCCTGAAAAGCGTCGCGGACATCCCCCACGTGGAACTCATCCGCATCGGCACGCGTACGCCCGTGACCCTGCCCATGCGCATCACCTCGGATCTGGCCCGCATGGTCGGTTCCTTCCGCGAGCCGGGTGTGCGCGACGTCTGCCTGGTCACCCACGTGGAACATGTCTCGGAAGTGACGCCTGAGTTCGTGGCCGCCGTGGACAGGCTCAAACGGCAGGGGGTGAGCGTCTACAACCAGCTCGTCTTCACGTTTTACGTCTCCCGGCGTTTCGAGGCCGCGGCCCTGCGGCGCCTCCTGCGCAGATGCGGGGTGGAACCCTATTACACCTTCGCGCCCAAGGGCAAGGAGGAGACAGAAGCCTACCGCGTGCCCATCGCCCGCATCCTGCAGGAGCAGCAGGAGGAGGCGCGCCTGCTGCCGGGCATGCGCCGCACCGACGCGCCCGTCTTCAACGTGCCGGGCTTGGGCAAGAACCATCTGCGCGCCGCGCAGAACCGCGACGTGGTGTCCATCCTGCCCGACGGCTCGCGGGTCTACGAGTTCCACCCGTGGGAGAAGAACATCGTCGAGCGCGACTCCTACATCGGGCAGGACGTGCCGATACTGACGTACCTCGAACGCATGGCCGACTGCGGCGAGGACCCGGACGAGTATTCGAGCATCTGGTACTATTATTAGGGCGAAAAAAAGCCTCCCCGGTGAAGGGGAGGCATGAGGGTCCGATAACGGTACGGGGTTTTAACGTGGGCCTTGAAAGGCATGGATCCCCCGATGCGACCTGAACCCATCGACGCTATTCGGCCATGACGAACTTGCCGCCCTTGACCTGGACCATGACCATGGAGTCCACTCCCAGGCCGTTGTGGTCCTCGGGGGTCAGGTTGTAGATGCCCGATATTCCGACATAACCCTTTGTCTGCTCGATGGCCGCGCGCAGCGCCTCGGGCTCGGTGCCGGCCTTCTCGATGCCCTTGACGACGAGCATGATGGCGTCCCAAGCGTAGCCCGAGTGGGTGTTGATGGGGAACTGCTTGGCGTAGCCCTTCTCGGTGTAGAGCTTGATGAATTCCTGGATGACGGCCTTCTGCGGGTCCGTGTCCGGCAGTTCGTCCGCGACCATGAGCTTGGTGGCGGGCATGCGGTTGCCCTCGGAGGCCGGGCCGGCCAGTTCGACGTACTTGGGGTCCGGCAGGCCGTGGCACTGGAAGAGGGGCAGGTCGATGCCGAGCTGGGCCACGTTCTTGGCCGTGATGGCGCCGGCCGGGCCGGTGGTCCAGACCACGAGGGCCTGGGGCGCGGCGTTCTTGGCCTTGGTCAGCTGGGCGGTCATGTCCGTGTCGCGGGCGCCGAAGGATTCCTTGATGAGGATCTCTATGCCGAACTCGGGTCCGAGCTGCTCCATCCAGCGCAGGCCGTCCTTGCCGAAGCCGTCGTCGGCCGAGAGCAGGGCGATCTTGGTCAGCCCTTTGTCCTTCAAATAGGTGAAGAGACGCTTGACCGCGATTTCCGAGCGCTGGGGGGACTTGAAGACCCAGTCGAAGGGGCCGAACTTGCCGCCCATGATGACCGGGTCGCCGCCCACGGTCATGACCGTGGGCGTCTTGCCGTCGTGGACGATCTTTTTCACGTTCATGCCCGTGTCCGTCAGCGTCGGCCCGATGATGGCCACGACCTTGTCCTTGTGGATGAACTTGGTGGCGATATTGGCCGCCTTGGCCGGGTCGCCCTCGGTGTCGGCGACGATCAGCTCGATCTTCTTGCCGCCGATGCCGCCCTCGGCGTTGATCTTCTCCACGAGCATTTCCGCCACCAGCTTGCTCGGCGTGCCGATGAAGGACGCGCGGCCCGACAGGTCGAAGAACCCGCCCAGCTTGATGGTGTCCTCGGCCAGGGCCGGGGCGGCCAGCAGCATGAGGCCGGCCAGAAGTCCTATAATCCTGCGCATGTCGTCTCTCCTCTGGAAAATGGTTGTTGCCGTTGTGGGAACGCCCTTGAAATTACACGATCTCGTCCTGGATGCGGCTGTCGAAGACCCGCTGGCTCTTGCGCTCCGAGCGGGGGAGGCTGCCGTAGTCCACGATGTCCAGATCCACGGAAACCATGAGCTGTCGCTTGATCTGATGCACGGCCTCGTGGGCCATTTCCGGCGCGCGGGACGCCCCTACGCCCTCGGCCCGCTCCACCACCAGGCGCAGGTTGTCGCGCCCGCCCTCGCCGCGGGTCAGGTGGATCTGGTACTCTGAGCCCAGTCCCGGCACGGCCGAAAGGATGGTGTCGATGGAACTGGGGTAGATGTTCACGCCGCGGAACTTGATGGTGTCGTCGGAGCGGCCCTTGATGCGCGAGTGGCGGGGCATGACGCTGCCGCAGGTGCAGGGGCCGGGGATGATGCGCGTGATGTCGCGGGTGCGGTAGCGGATGAGCGGGGCGCCCTCCTTGCACAGGGACGTGACGACCATCTCGCCCCATTCGCCGTCGGGCAGGGGCGTGAGCGTCTCGGGGTCCAGGATCTCCAGGAGATAGTAGTCCGACCAGTAGTGGATGCAGTCGTGGTCCGGGCATTCGATGCCGACGCCTGGGCCGTAGAGCTCCGTCAGGCCGGTGATGTCGAAGAGTTCGGCCCCGCCGAAGAGCTCCGAGATCTTCTTGCGCATGGAGCGGCTGGAGCGTTCGGAGCCGTAGATGATCTTCTTCACGGCGATCTTGTCGGCGATGCCGCGCTTGTGGATCTCCTCTGCCATCAACAGGGCCATGGAGGCCGTGGAGCAGAAGACCGTGGACTGGAAGTCGAGCAGGAACTGGATCTGCATGTCGATGTTGCCCGGTCCCACAGGCACGGCCAGGGCCCCGACCCTCTCGCAGCCGAGCTGGAAGCCCATGCCTGCGGTCCACACGCCGTAGCCCACGGCGATCTGCACGCGGTCCAGGGGCGTGACGCCGGCCGTCTGGTAGCAACGGGCGAACATGGAGATCCAGTCGTCGAGGTCCTTCTGGGTGTAGCACAGGACCTTGCGCTTGCCCGTGGTGCCGGAGCTTGCGTGCACGCGCACGAGCTGCTCGAAGGGCACGCTCTTCAGGGGGAACGGGTAGCCGTCGCGCAGGTCCTCGGTGGTGGTGAAGGGCAGGCGGCGCAGGTCGTCCAGGCTCTGGATTGCGTCGGGCGTGACGCCGGCGGCCTCGAGCTTGGCGCGGTATGCGGGCGAGCCTTCGTAGGCGTGGCGCACGGTCCACTGCAGCCCTTTGAGCTGGTGGGCCTGGAGGTCCTCGGCGGAGGCGAAGGCGGGCATGAAATCGGTCTGCATGGGTGTTTTCTCCAGTCGGATATTGGTCAGTCCGGCCGCGCCGAGGCGGCTGGCCGAGGGGTTGTCGTGGCTGGCCGCGCCGAGGAAGGCGGCGCGCAGGGCCGGGTCAAGGAGCAGGTCGCGGCTCTTGCCCTGTTCGACGATCCTGCCGCCGGCCAGCAGGAAGGCGGTGTCCGAGGCCGACAGGGCCCGGGCGGCGTTCTGTTCGACGACGAGGATGGTCGTGCCGGCGCGGGCCAGCTGGTGGATGATGGCGAAAATCTCGTCGGTGACGATGGGCGCCAGGCCCAGGCTCGGCTCGTCCAGGAGCAGCAGGCGGGGCCTCGCCATCAGCGCCCGGCCCATGGCCAGCATCTGCTGTTCGCCGCCCGAAAGGGTGCCGGCCAGCTGTGCGCGGCGCTGGCTCAGCTTGGGGAAGCGGGCGAAGACCTCGTCCATGCGCCGTTTCTCCTCGGCCTTGGGCAGGCTCAGAGGGATGGCCCCGAGCTGGAGGTTCTCCAGGACCGGCAGGTCGGCGAAGACCTCGCGGCCTTCGGGCGACATGGCCAGCCCCAGGCGGACCATGCGCGCCGGCGTGGCGCCGGTCACGGGTTTGCCGTCGAGAAGGATCTCGCCGCCCGAGGGCTTGAGCAGACCCATGATGCACTTCAGAAGGGTGCTCTTGCCTGCGCCGTTGGCCCCGACCAGGGCCACGGTCTGCCCGGCCTCGACGGCCATGTCGATGCCGAAGAGGGCCTGGGCCGCGCCGTAGTGGGCCGTCAGATTTTTTATGGTCAGCATCAGGCCGTGGCCTCCATTCGTCCGAGATAGGCTTCGAGCACCAGCGGGTTGCGGCGGACTTCGTCGGCCGTGCCCGTGGCGATGCATTTTCCGCTGTCGAGGACCACGACCAGGTCGGCGATGTTCATGACCAGGTCCATGTCGTGCTCCACCAGCAGGATGGTGTGTCCGGCCCGGCGCAGGTTGCGGAGCTGGTCGCCCACGGCGGCCGTCTCCTCGGCGTTGAGGCCGGCCACGGGTTCGTCCAGAAGCAGGAGCTTGGGGCGGCCGACGATGGCCCGGGCCAGCTCCACGCGCTTCTTGTCGCCGTAAGCCAGGACCCCGGCCGGCCAGGAGGCCTTGTCGGCCAGTCCGAAGGCGTCCATGGCCTCCAGGGCCCGCAGCCGCAGTTGCCGTTCGCGGTGGCGCAGGTACGGCAGGCGCAGCATGGCCATGAGCATGGAGCCACCGGCCTCGCAGGTCAGGCCCGTGAGCACGTTGTCCAGGACCGAGAGGCGCGGGAAGAGCCGCAGGTTCTGGAAGGTGCGGTGGATGCCCAGGCGCGTGACCTTGTGGGCCGGCAGCCCGGCGATGTCCGAGCCCTGGAAGAGGACGGCGCCGCTCGTGGGCGGGTTGACCCCCGTGATGCAGTTGATGAGCGTGCTCTTGCCCGCGCCGTTGGGACCGATGAGGGCCGTCAGGCGTCCCATGGGCGCGCCGAAGCTCACGTCCTGCAGGGCGGGCAGGCCGCCGAAATTCTTGCCTACGCCCTCAAGCCGCAGCATGACCGCGCCTCCTCAGGGCCAGGCGGACCCGGACCATGTCCGTCAGGCCCGTGATCAGGCCCTGGGGCAGGAACATGAGGACCAGCACGAGGATGCCGCCGTGCACGAAGTCCTTGTAGGTGTCGAAGAACTCTACCCACTCGGGCATGAGCGTCAGGAAGGCTGCGCCGAAGACCGAGCCCCAGATGGAGCCCATGCCGCCGATGACGACCATGATGACGAAGTCCGTGGAGGCGAAGATGCCGAAGGTGTCGGGACTGACGTAGGCGTAGCAGTGGGCGAAGAGGCTGCCGGCCAGGGAGGCCAGCACGGCCGAAAGCACGAAGACCTTGACCTTGGTGGCCCGCGTGTCGACGCCCAGGCAGGCGGCGGCCGTTTCGTCCCCGGCCAGGGCGGCCATGCCCCGTCCCACGCCGCTGCGCACGAGGTTCAGGCACAGCAGCAGGCAGGCCATGGCGAAGCTCCACAGCAGGTAGTGCAGGCTGACGGGGTCGTCGACGCTCGCGCCCGGCACCGAAAGGCTCGGGATGCCGGCGAAGCCGCTGGGTCCGCCCGTGACATCGTCCCACTGCAGCAGCACCGTGTGCACGACGTAGTTGAGGCCCAGCGTGGCCATGGCCAGGTAGTGGCCCGAGAGGCGCAGCACCGGGATGCCCACGGCCAGGGCCACCACGGCCACGAGGGCGGCGACCAGGAACATGGCGGACCAGGGTGGCAGTCCGAAGGTCACGGTGGCCACGGCCGAACCGTAGGCGCCCAGGCCGAAGAAGGCCGCGTGGCCGAGGGATATCTGGCCCGTGTAGCCGATGAACAGGTTCAGGCCCAGGACCACGATGGCGTTGATGGCGATGAGGTTGGTCAGGCCCAGGGTGTAGGGGTTGTCCTCGACGAGGGGGAAGAGCAGCAGTGCCGCGGCCATGAGCGTCACTGCCAGGCCGGTGCGGTGGAGGGTCAGGAAGTAGAGGAACTGTTGTCTGCCGGTCATGGAAATCCTTATTGCCGGTCATCGGCCGGGTGGGCCGTCGGGTGCGGCGGTGCCGGGAAAGTATAATCGATTTGGCCGGGGGTAAAGTCCGGAGATGCTTGTTCTATGGAGAAGGACCCAGCCTGCCGAGGAATGTTGTGCGTTTACTCTCAGTTTGCCGGACCGGGTTCTGTCGGGAAGAAAAGGCATGGATTCCCGCGAAGGCGGGAATCCATCTTCAAACTTCCGACAGAACGGATCTGCTGCAGGCGCACGGCTGCAAGTTCAATAACAATGGGCTAAAAACGAACCGCGACCTGAGGTTGATCTATTTTCCCAGCAACCCCTTGGGCCTGACGAAGAGCACCAGCAGCAGGACCACGAAGGCCACCACGTCCTTGTAGGCGCTGGATATGTATCCGGCCGAGAGGGATTCCAGGAGCCCCAGGCCCAGGCCGCCGAGGATGGCTCCGGGGAAGGAGCCGAAGCCGCCGAGGATGGCGGCGGCGAAGCCCTTGAGGCCCAGGAGCACGCCTACGTCGTAGTTGAGGGTGGTGATGGGCGTGACGAGCACCCCAGCCAGGCCGCCCAGAGCGCCGGCGATGGCGTAGCTCGTCAGGCGGATGCGCCCCGTGCTGATGCCGACCACGGCCGCGGCAGTGGGATTGGAGGCCACGGCGCGCATGGACAGGCCCAGGGGCGTACGGTGGAAGAACCAGGTCAGCACGGCGATGGCGACCACGGTCAGCCCCAGGATCCACAGGGCCTGGGGCAGGACGCTGGCGCCCAGGATCTGCACGGGCACGTCGGGGGTCAGGGGCGGCAGGGCCATGCGGTTCTTGCCCCAGACCATTTTGATGACGCCGCGCACGATGATGGACAGCCCGACGGTCAGGAAGATGAGGACCAGATGGTTGTCCGAGCGGGCCGGGCGCAGGCCGAAACGCTCCACAAGCATGGCCGCCAGGGCGACCAGGAGCACGGCCAGGCCCAGGGCCGGAACCGTGGGCAGGCCCAGGGCGAAGAGGGCCGAGAACATGAACATGCCGCCCAGGGTGACGAAGTCCACCTGGATGAAGTTGACGATGCCCATGGTGTTGCTGACCACGCAGAAACCCAGGGCGATAAGGGCGTAAATGGCGCCCCCGGTCAGGCCGCCGAAAACGAATTGCAGGAGATCGGTATGCAAGGTGGCTCCAACTGCTTGATATGCGGTACTATGCATGCGTAGTCGAGACGGTCGGGAATTTCAAGGACGGGAGCCTCCCTGCCTTTGCGTCCGTTCGCATCCTGATCGGCTCAGAGCCGACGGGTGGCGCTTGCGGTACGCATCCAGGCGGTTGCCTGGGACGCCTGCCGTCGGCCGCGTCCGCCATCTCTCAGACGAAAAAAAAGGCGGCCCCTATGCGGAGCCGCCATATTTTCCGTCTCGTGGAGCCGGATTACTTCTTCTTGTACACGCCCTTCAGCACGGCCTCGATGCGGCGGTTTTCGGCGCGGCCGGCGTCGGTGTCGTTGCTGGCCACGGGCTTGGACTCGCCGAAGCCCACTGCCGTGATCTTGGAGCCGTCCATGCCGAGCTTCTTGACCAGGTACTCACGCACGCTGTTCGCGCGGCGCTGGGACAGCTTCTGGTTGTATTCGTCGGTGCCCTTGGAGTCGGTGTGGCCGTCGATCTCGACGGAAACGCCGGGGTACTGCTGCATGAAGGCGGCGAAGTCGGCCAGTTCCTGGTGGTACTGGGGCTTGATGTCGGACTTGTCGAAGTCGAAGTTGACCTTCAGCTTCACGACCATGGGGATCGGGCAGCCGGCGGCGTCGACGGCCAGGCCGGCGGCGGTGCCGGGGCAGGTGTCCTTGCAGTTGCCGACGCCGTCGCCGTCGTCGTCCAGGGCGCAGGGATCGGCCGGGGCGGAGGCCTCGTCGTAGAACACGGCCTTGACGAACTTCTTCATGGCGGCGTCATCGGCCAGCTGGGCGGCGGAAGCGCCGACACCGCAGGACTTCAGGGCGGTGATGTCGTCCAGCAGCTTCTGGTTGCCGCCCACAGTGTCGGCGAAGCTGATGGTGTGGAAGCAGACGTTGTACTTTTCGGCCAGGGCGGCGGCGACCTTCAGGGAGCCTTCGCCGGCGTTTTCCTGGCCGTCGGACAGGATGATCACGGCGTTGCGGCCGGAAGCGCCCTGCAGGGCGGGCTCAAGAGCCTTGAGGCCGACACCCAGAGGGGTCGGGTTGGCGCCGATCAGAGTCGGGACCTTGGCCACGGAGGCGCCGTAGGAGGCGACGGCGAAGGGGGCCAGGGCCTGGATTTCGCCGGCCGGGGCGGCGGTGTTCAGGCCGCCGTTGTAGCCCAGTTCCGGGATCATGGCGTTCATGCGCTCCAGCAGGGCCTTGGCCAGGACGATCTTCTTGTCCTTGGTGCCGACGTACTTGTCATCCATGGAACCGGAACGGTCGACCAGGATGATGAAATTGTCGACTTTCTTCACGAGGTTCTGGGCCGCCATCGAGGCGGTGGCCACTGACAGGGCCAGCAGCAGGCTCAACAGGATCAGGGTGCATTTTCTCATAATTCTCGACTCCTCAGGTTGATATGTGATCTCGTAATGGACGAAATGCTCAAAACGTTTGATCTCTATAACAAAATAAGCGCTACTGACGAGTATAATTTTTGATTGTTCGTATTTATCGGAAAAGATTGAAAATTTAAGGAATGCCCAGGGGTTGGGGATGGCGGCAGGCTCAGGTCGATTTGCCGAACGCCGCGACGCTGGCGCGGTATTTGCCATTGATTTCAGCAGACTTTGTTTCAGCGAGGAGCGTATAGGTCCGATTCGAGTCTGTCCAGTTGTCTGCATCTGAGCGAGTGCGCCCCGGAAAGAGTCTCAAGCAGGCATGACTGCGGGTCTTTGTCCGTATCCACAGGCAGGTACGCGTCTGCGGGCGCAGGCTCGAACGCCTCGTAGCTGCGGAGCATGTCGTCGAGGTGGTGCAGCCGTGCGTCGGATGCCCCGCAGGAGCCTTCCCGCCTTGCCAGGCGGAGCCGCAGGGTTTCGACTGCGCAGGCGCAGTGAACGAAGACGATGCCGACCCTGAGGTCTGCGGCCAGCTCCGCGGCCGCCTGCCGCCACCTGCTTTCGGAGAAGGTCGCGTCCAGGGCCACGGATGAGCCGTTCCTGAGGTGTTCCTGGGCGAGATTGAGGAGCCTGGCGTAGACGCGTCCGCGCAACAGCGGCCGGTACAGCCCCGTGTTGAAGGGCGCCACGGAGTCTGCGGGTGTGCCCGGGTCTTCCTTTCTCACGGCGTCGGACGAAAAGACGGGCATGAACAGTGCCGACGCGGTACGCTCGGCCAGGGTCGACTTGCCCGAGGCCGGGAGGCCGCAGAAGACCCACAGCGTCGGTCGTCCGAAGGACAGGGCGTAGCGGAAGGCCAGGTTCAGGTAGGTTCGGACCTCGCTTTGCAGAAGGGCGCGGTGACGGTCGTCCGCCTGGGCCATGGACATGCAGGCGACCTTCAGCCTGACCAGGGCGCGGTATGCGGCGTAAAAATCCAGCAGCGCATAGACTTCGGGGTCGGAAGCCGCACGGGCATAGAATGCGACGAGTCTGCGGGCGGCCTCGGCAAATCCCAGACGATCCAGGTCCATGCTCAGGAAGGCCAGGTCAAGGGCCGTGTCGCCGTAGCGGAAGCGGTCGTTGAATTCGATGCAGTCGATGATCTGGATGCCATCGTGAAAATAGACGTGGTCGACGCGCAGGTCCCCGTGGCCGTCCCTGATCCTTCCGCTGCGCACGCGGTGCCGGAAGAGGTCGTGGTGGTCCTTCCAGAACGCGCGGCTGACTTGCCGGATAAACTCCCATTTTTCAATGTCCAGAAGCCCGGAGGCATATGGCCCGATCTGCTCGAAGTTCTCCTCCATGTTGAAGCGGATGAGTTCCGGGTCGCCGAAGCCATCTATGTCCGGGCTGCGCAGGGCGCCGGCGTGGAAGGTCGCCAGGACCCGTCCGAGGGCCTCCAGCCGGTCGTCCGTGAAACATCCGGATTCCAGGAGGTGCGCCAGGTTCGCCTCTTCGGGCAACTGCCGCATCTTCACCGCGTACTCGACGACGCGTCCTCCGGGCCCGAAGGACAGCCTGCCCCGGTCGTCCTCGTGGATGCCGACCACTCCGGCATAGACGCCGGAACTCAGGCGGCCGTTGAGTTCCGCCTCGCGCCGGCAGAATCGCCTGCGCTCCGCGAGTTTTCTGAAGTCAAGGAAGCCGAGGCTCTTGGGTTTCTTCAGCTTGTAGACCCACTGTCCGGTCAGGAGGACCGCGGAAATGTGCGTCTGTCTGATTTCGATCCGGGACACGTCGTGGGGGTAGAAGGCAGGATCGGACATGGCCCGCAGGATCGCGTCGAGTCTGGAAGGCGAAGTCATGGCTGTCTCCCTTTGGGGCATGGCATGGATGACGCTTCCAAGGTACCACAAATCCCGCCGTGCGCAAAATCTTTAACGCCTTGACTCGTATTGCGGCTATTTGACAGTGCTGCGCCCAGCGTGCATAGGCTGTTCGATTATCGTTCCAAGGGTGGGCGAAAAATCCGGTGGTACGAGATTTTCGTTGCCCGTTCGGCACGTTGAAATTACTGTCATACATATGTCCTACAGCCCGTTCGCCAGCCTGCGCATCCGCACGACCATCGTCCTGACCGCAATTTTTACGGCCATAGGGCTGGCCTGCGTGCTCATGGCCGGACTCATCATTTCCGACCGCGTCGACGGCTTCGAGCGGGAACTGGCCGCGGCCAACGTCCGCCGTGCCCGCAACGCCCTGCAGCAGGACATGAACAAGGTCGATGCCCTGCTCAAGGACTGGGCGTGGTGGGACGACACGTATGCCTTCATGGCGGAGCCGACGGACGCGTACCTGGCCAGCAACGTCACCCCGGACGTGTTCCGCAATCAGCGGCTGAACTCCATGATCTTCGTTTCCGTTCACGGGGAAATTCTGCACGCGTCTTTCAAGGACTCCGAAAGCGGCGAATTCGGCGACTCCGTGCCGGGCCTCATCCGGTATGTCCAGGATGCCGTTCGGGTGAGCGCCGCCGGAAACGCAGCAGGAGGCCGCACCGCCGTGGCCCATATCGACGGAAAACTCTGGATAGTCGGCAGCAAAACCGTCCTCACCTCCCAAGAGAGCGGGCCGTCCAGGGGATGGCTATGGATGATCCAGGAAATCGACACGCCGTACCTGCTCGAATTGAAGCGTCGCACGGAGCTCGATCTGCGTCTGACGGTCGCATCCGAGAGGGCTCTGCCCGAGGTCATGCGTCCGCTGCACGGGGATTCTACAGCCTTCGACAAGGCCGTGGTCGTTCCGGAGCAGTCGAGGATCTGGAGCGGCCTGCTGATCCCCGACGCCGCCGGCGGGGAACCAATCGCCATCATCGCCAACGCCCCGCGGGAACTCGCGGTGTATGTCAGTTCGGCCATGAGAAACAGCCTGGCCGTGGTCATCTTTTTCGGAGTCGTCGGCTTTTTCGCCGGCCTCTTCTTCCTCGACAAAAGTATTCTTTCCCGACTCGCGGACCTGCGTTCGCGTTTGGTGCGGGACGCCCCGGACGCGCAGATCTGCGCTCTGGACGCCCGTTGCGACGAGATCGACCAATTGAGCATGATCACGGACGCGGCGTTCAGGTCCGTGCGTGAGAACGAGCGTTTCCTGACCGAGGTCCTGGCCGCCCTCAAGGTCGGAGTGATGCTCATCCGCAAACGGGACAAGGTCATCGTCATCGCCAACCGTTACGCCTGCGAACTCATCGGCAAGACCGAGGAAGAGGTTCTGGGCAAGTCCTGCCACAAGTTCGTCTGTCCCACGGAATCGGGAAAATGTCCGGTCATCGACCTTGGCCAGGTCTGCGACAACTCCCGGCGGGTGCTGATCGGCCCTGACGGGGAGCGGATCGACATCCTCAAGTCCGCCACCACCGTGACGCGCAACGTCGAGGAGTACCTCCTGGAGACGTTTTTGGACATCCGGGAGATGGAGCAGACGCGGCGGTTGCTGGAACAGTCCGAAGCCCGTTACCGCGCCATATTCATGAACACCGGGACGCCCGGCATCCTGATTAACGATGACACGACCATCGCCGTGGCCAACACGGAGTTCCTCCATCTGGTCGGTGCCACGGAAGAGGACGTGGCCGCGCACCCGTCCTGGATGCGCTTCTTCGTGGAGGAGGACGCCCGCCGCATGCTGAATTACCACGTCCGGCGCCGCGAGAGCGAGGATTCGGCCCCGCGGTCCTACGAAGCCCGGCTTCTCGATGCCGCCGGCGGCATGCATTTCGTGCGCGTCACTGTGGCCCTCATCCCGCGCACGAAGCAGTCCATCGCCTTCTTTCTCGATATCACCGACATGCGCCGCGCCGAGGCCAAACTGCAGGAGCTGGCCTATGCCGACGCCCTGACGGGGCTGCCGAACCGGTTGTGCGCCCTGGAGCGTCTCTCGCGGACGCTGGAGAGCCTGCTGCCCCATTCCGGCAGCCTGGCCGTGCTGCTCCTGGATCTCGACGACTTCAAGATCGTCAACGATTCCTGGGGTCACGCCGCCGGCGACGTGGTCCTCATGGAGGTCGGACAGCGTCTGACCTCCGTCCTGACAACGTCGGAAATGGTCGGGAGGCTCGGCGGCGACGAGTTCATCATCGTTTCGGCCGTGGGCGCCGGGGAGGAGGATTGGGCCGACCTGGCCAGGCGCCTGATCGAATCCCTGAACAAGCCCTTCCATCTCGAAGACTCGGAAATCCATCTCGGCGTCAGCGTCGGCATCGCCGTCTTCCCCCGGGACGGGGAGACGGCCGGCCAGCTGGTGCGGTGCGCGGACCTGGCCATGTATCACTCCAAATCCGCGGGCAAGAGCATGTTCCAGTTCCACTCCCCGGAACTGACCCTGCACGTGCAGCAGCGCATGGAGATCGAGCGGGAATTGCGCCTGGCCCTGGACGCGGGGGAGATCGAGGCCTTCTACCAGCCCATCATCGACCTGGAGAGCGGCCGCATCGTCGGGGCCGAGGCCCTGGCTCGCTGGCGCAAGCACGACGGGACGCTGATTCCGCCAGCGGCGTTCATCCCCGTGGCCGAACAGACGAACCTCGTCACCGACATCGACCTCGTCGTGCTCTCCCAGGCCTGCCGCCAGGCGCGGTTCTGGAGCGACGAGGGGCTCGGCGACCTGCGCGTCTCGTGCAACATTTCCGCCCGCCATTTCCAGCGCGGCAACCTGCTGTCCGACGTGCGCAGAATCCTGGACGCAAGCGGCCTGCCGGCCGTGCGCCTGACCCTCGAGGTCACGGAGACGGTCTACATGGAGAACATCGACCAGGCCCGGACGATCCTCGACTCCCTGCGCAGCCTGGGGGTGTCCACGGCCTTGGACGATTTCGGGACGGGGTATTCGTCCCTGTCCTACGTGCGGTCCCTGCATTTCGACGTGCTCAAGATCGACCGGGCCTTCGTCAAGAATCTGCCCGATGAGTCTTCCCTGGCCCTGGTGCGCGCCATGCTCGGCATCGCCGACAGCCTCGGCATCACGCCCCTGGCCGAGGGCATGGAGAACACCGGCCAGTTCAACCTGCTCAAGTCCCTGGGCTGCCGCTTCGGGCAGGGCTACCTGTTCTCGCCCCCGGTCCCGGCGGACACGTTTGTGGGCCTGCTCGAACGCCAGGCCCCGGCGGATTGAATCAGGTCGAGCGCCGCATCCATTCCAGCGCCTCATCGAACACGTCTTTCGAGTGCAGCATGGCCACATGGCTCACGGGCCGCGTCTGCCGCTCCTCCCAGTCCTGCAGCCCGCAGCGCAGGGCGGAATTGGGCATGACCATATTGTCGGCCGGGGAATAGAGGGCCAGGCAGCGCACGCCGGCCGGCGTCGGCAAGGCCGCGATCCGCGTCACGGTTTCGCCCCCGTAGGCCAGGTAGCGGCCCAGGGAGGACAGAGCGAAGGGGGAAAGCTTGCTGCCCCCGTAGGGCGTGCCGAGGGTGACCAGCGTGCGGATGCGCGGGTCCGGCATCTGGGCCAGGGCGCAGCGCAGCAGCAGGCCGCCCAGGCTGTGCCCGACGAGGTGCACCGGCCGTTCGGGGTTTTCTGCCAGAATTTTCGTCAGGTATGTCGTAAGGCCGGCGACGGTCTCATCCCACTGCACGGCCCAACTGGGGTAGCCGAAGCAGGCCGTGCCGAAGCCCTTGGCGCGCAGCCTGTGCCGAAACAGAATCCAGGCCCCCGGGTTGTGGAAGAGCCCGTGAACCAGAACGACCAGCGGGCGGCCCTGCGTCGGCTTGGACCACAGGCCGGGCCACAGGCCCAGGGGGTGCAGGGCGACGATGGCCAGTTCGCTGGCCGCGCTGCGCAGGGCCGTCCGCCCGGCCATGGCCAGGAAGGGCGCAAGCGGCTGTCCCGACTGGTTCGTTTCCTCGTAGCAATAGAGGGTGTAGGTCAGGAGGGTGACGAAGCCGACGAAGCCGACCAGGGCGAGGAGCAGGAAGGTGATCACGGCCGCACCCCCGCCAGAAACTTCGCGTCCGCGTCGAGATGCCTGACGAGCTTGCGGTGCCCGGCCGGGAAGGCCAGGGCCCTGATCTGCGCCCACGTGGCCCAGCGGTGCTCCTGGGCGGCGCGCAGCTCCAGTTCGGCGGGGTCCGAGAGCAGGGTCACGGCGTAGGCGTACAGGGTCACACGGTACCTCGTGAAGGAATGCTTGAACGAGCCGATGGGCTCGGGGTGGTTGACGGCCAGGCCCGTCTCCTCCAGATATTCGCGGATGACGGCCTGCTGGGGGCTTTCGCCGTCCTCGACGATGCCGCCCGGGAATTCCCACAGGTTGGCCCAGATGTCGTCGGGCATCCGTTTCTGGGCCAGGACGAGCCCGTCGTGGACGAGCACACCCGTGGCCATGGTCAGGTAGACGGGCTGCGGAGCCGCCGCCGTGACCGGCCTGTCCTCCTGCACGCCGAGGGCCCTGGCCTGGCACCATCCGGCCAGGGGGCAGGCGGCGCAGGCCGGGTTGCGGGGCGCGCAGACCAGACTGCCCAGTTCCATCATGGCCTGGTTGAAGTCCCGCGCCCGACCGGGGGGCAGCAGGGCGGAGCAGCGGCTCTCGATCTCGGCCCTGGCCTGTCGGGACTTGACGGGAACGTCGATATCGTACAGGCGGCTGGCGACCCGCTCGACGTTGGCGTCGATGACGCAGACGTCGCGGCCGAAGGCGATGCTGGCCACGGCCCGGGCCGTGTAGGGGCCCACCCCGGGCAGGGACTGCAGGCCCTCCACCGTGTCGGGCAGCCGTCCGCCGAGGCGCTCCCGGACCTCGCGAGCCGCCTTGTGCAGGTTGCGCGCCCGGGAGTAGTAGCCCAGGCCCTCCCAGTGCTTCATGACTTCGTCCTCGTGGGCCTCGGCCAGGGCCGCCACGTCAGGGAAGCGCTCCATCCAGCGCTCGAAGTAGGCCACGCCCCGCTCCATCTGGGTCTGCTGGAGCATGATCTCCGAAACCCAGACGTGGTAGGGCTCGTACGTGCGGCGCCAGGGCAGGTCGCGGCGGTGGCGCGAGAACCAGTCGAGAAGGGCGTCGGCGAGGCCCTCTTTGGGCGCTTCCGCCGACGGTCGGGTGGGTGTCATGGTGGTGTCCGTCTGCTGGTTGAGGCTGCTCATGATTTTGTTCGGGAAACGGTTCGGCATGTGGCCTGCTTCGGTCAGCGCCTCGGGTGCTGTCAAGACCGGCATGGAGGGGATGGGAGAATGTCGTCGATGAGCCTCTTGCGCCCCGCGGTCTGGCGGGTGGCTCCGTCGGGGGGCGCGCAATGATCTCCGTGGTGCTGCCGTGCTTCAACGCCGAGGCGGGCCTGGCCCGGTGCATGGAGAGCCTGCTGGACCAGAGCTGGAGGGACTTCGAGATCGTGGCCGTGAACGACGGCTCTTCGGACTCGACCCTCGACGTACTGCGGGACTTTGCGGCCCGCGACGGCCGCGTGCGCGTCTTCGACCGCCCCCACGGCGGGGTGGTGCAGGCCATGAATTTCGGGCTCGAACAGTGCCGCGGGGAATACGTGGCGCGCATGGACGCCGACGATGTCTGCCTGCCGGAACGTCTGGCGCTGCAGAAGGCGCATCTGGATCGCCATCCGCACATTGGCCTCGTGGGCGGGCGGGTGCGCTTCGGCGGGGACCCGGTGGCCGGGCGCGGCTACAAGGCGTACGTGGACTGGACCAACACCCTGGTCGCCGAGGAGGACATCCGTCTGCACCGCTTCGTCGAATCGCCCCTGGCCAATCCCAGCGCCATGTTCCGCAAAGAGCTTGTCAGCCGTCACGGGGCGTTTTATGACGGCCCGTTTCCCGAAGACTACGAATTTCTTCTACGCTGGATGGACGCGGGCGTGCGCATGGACAAGGTGCCCGAGGACGTGCTGGTCTGGAACGACCCGCCGACCCGCCTGACCCGCAACGACCCGCGCTACGACCCCGACGCCTTCCACCGCGTCAAGTCGGGCTATCTGGCCGGATGGCTCAGGGCGCGCGGCGTCGACCGGGTTTCGGTCGTGGGCGGCGGCCGCGTGACCAGACGGCGCGCCCTGATGCTCGAAGAGCACGGCGTGAATATCGAACGCTGGCTCGAGGTCGACCCGGACAAGATCGGCCAGACCGCCAGCGGCCGCCCGGTCTGCTCCTGGCACGACCTGGGGGCGCCGGACGGCGAGTTCCTGCTGTCGTACGTCGGCAACCGCGGGGCCGGGACCCGCATCGCCAGGGAGCTCGCTGAGCGCGGTTGGCGCATGGGAACGCATTTTCTGCTGGCCGCGTGAGGGCCGGCATCACACAGTCACCCCAGGAGGTGAGGCATTATGGATATGATCAAGTTCGCCAAGGATATGGAGACGGTGCTGCGCAAGGTGGCCACGGAATTCGAACCCATTTCCGAACCGGCCGAGGACGGCGCCCTGTGGGGCTTCGAACTGGGCGAGGACGCCAGCGGCTTCCTGTCCCTGGAATCCAACCAGGGCACCCTCGACGTGCCTACGGTGACGGTGTCCCTGTCCCTGGGCTCCATCGAGGAAATCAGCAAGGAGGACCTCATGGACCTCCTGACCATCAACGGCGATCTTCTGGGCGCGTCCCTGACCATCACGCCGCCCCTGGGCGAGGAGCAGGAGGAGTTCCTCATGCTGCAGACCAAGTTCGTGGCCACGGAGTTCTCCGAGGACATGTTCAACAAGTCCGTGACCTCGCTCATGACCCAGATGTCCATCTTCTTCGAGTCGGAGTAGTCCGGGACCTGAACGCAGCCGGAGAACCTCGCCGGAACGGGCGGAAAGCCGCCGCACCATGACGATGAGGGCGGTCCGAGTCCATGGGTTCCCGCTTTCGCGGGAATCCATGGACTCGTCATGCCGCGACCTTGCACAACAGCCAACCGCATCAGACCAATGTCCAAAATCACAGTCCAAGCCGTTTCCAAGGCCTATTCCGGCGTCGACCTCTTCCAAGGCCTGTCCATGGAGGTCCATGCCGGGACGCGCCTCGCCCTCGTCGGACCCAACGGGTGCGGCAAGTCCACGCTGCTCAAGATCATGGCCGGCGACATCTCGCCAGACTCGGGCAAGGTGACCGTCCCCAAGGGCTCACAGATCGGCTTCGTGCAGCAGGAGTTGGGCGGGGCCGACCTGTCCAAGACCCTGCACGACTTCGTGCTGGAGGTCCTGCCGTCCTGGAACGAGTTCTGGCAAGAATGGCGCGCCGCCCTGGACGCCGGCGACGACGCGGCCCTGGTGCGCCTGCACCAGCGCCAGGAGGAACTGGAGCATCAGTACGGGTACAACCCCGAGCACCGCGCCCACGCCATTCTTTCGGGCCTGGGCTTTTCGCAGGCTGCCTTCCCGCGCCCCGTGGGCGAGCTGAGCGGCGGCTGGCGCGAACGGGCCAAGCTGGCCCGCGTGCTGGTGGCCGGGGCCGACATCCTCTTCCTCGACGAGCCGACCAACCATCTCGACCTGGAAGCGGTGGAGTGGCTCGAATCGTACGTCCTGGGCTTTCCCGGCGTGCTGGTCTTCGTGGCCCACGACCGTTATTTCCTGGACCGCTGCGCCAACAAGGTGCTTTTCCTGGGCGGGGAGAAGCCCGTGCTGCGCGACGGCAACTTCTCGCAGTTCCTGGAGTGGAGCGCCGAGCGCAGCGAACAGGCCCGCCGCCAGGCCGACAAGCTGCGCACCGAGATCGGCCGCAAGCAGGCCTTCGTGGACCGCTTCAAGGCCAAGGCAACCAAGGCCAGGCAAGCCCAGAGCCGCATGGGGCAGATCAGCAAGCTGCAGAGCGAGCTGGAAACCCTGACTCCCGAAGTCCGCAGCAGAAGTTTGTCCTTTTCCTGGCCCGAGCCCGAGCGCGGCAACCAGACCGTGCTCTCGGCCGTGGACCTGTCCTTCTCCTTCCCCGACGCGCCCCTGTTCTCCGACCTGAACTTCAACATCTACCGCGGCCAGCGCATCGGCCTGGTGGGGCCCAACGGCCGCGGCAAGTCGACCCTCATCAAGCTCATCACCGGCCAGCTCCAGCCCACGGGAGGGCGGATCGTCACGGGGTCGAGCATCGTGACGGGCTATTTCAGCCAGCACCAGACCGACATCGTGCGGCCGGCCTTCACCGTCATTTCCGAGATCAGGCGCCTGGCCGCGCCCCAGGCTTCGGACCTTCAGCTCAAGAGCGCCCTGGGCCTGTTCATGCTCGGCGAGCGCTACTGGGAGAAGAAGGTCGAGGAGTTGAGCGGCGGCGAGAAGAACCGGCTGGTCTTGAGTACCCTATTCCTGAGCCGCGCCAACTTCCTCATCCTCGACGAGCCGACCAACCACCTGGACATGGAGAGCCGCGAGGCCCTCATGGACGCCCTTTCGGCCTACACGGGCACCATGCTCGTGGTGGCCCACGACCGCTACCTCCTGTCGGAAGTGGTGAGCGAGATATGGGAGCTCACCCCCCACGGCATCGAGGTGCACAACTGCGGTTTCGACGAATACCACGCCCGCAAGAAGGAGCGGGATGCCCAGACCGAGCGCGTCCTGCCCGAGGACGTCAAGGCCGTGCGCCAGGAGCAGAAGCAGAAGAAGCGGGAGGAGGCGGAGCTGCGTAACCGCATCTACCAGCAGCTGCGGCCCCTGAAGAAGAAGTTCGAGAAGCTCGAGGCGGAGCTGGAGTCCAACCTGTCCGAACAGGAGGAACTGGAGACGCGCCTGGCCGACCCGGCCACCTACGAGGACCAGAACCTGTCGCGGGAGCTCGGGCAGAAGTTTTCGGCCCTGCAGTCCCGGGCCGAGGACATCATGTCGGACCTGGCCTACCTGGAGAAGGAAATGCAGGAACTCGAACTGCAGAGGGATGCGTGACGCACGACCCAGTCCTCGTCGTGGCCGGCGTAATTGTCCGCGACAGCCGCTTCCTGGCGGCCAGACGCTCGGAGACCATGGCCTGGGCCGGTTTTTGGGAATTTCCCGGAGGCAAGGTTGAGCCGGGCGAGACCCTGGCCGAGGCGCTGAAGCGGGAACTCCATGAGGAACTTTCCATTGCAATAGATGCTTTTTCCCTCTGGAAAGTAAAGGAAAAAAAGGTTACAGGGGGTGCAATTCGGCTGTTCTTCCATCTGGTGACGGAATTTTCCGGCACACCAACGCCCAGGGAAGGGCAGGAATTGGCCTGGCTCACCTGTGAAGAGGCGAAGGATTACACCTTTCTGCCGGTCGACGCGGAGGTTCTGGCCGAACTTTCCGGCTGTCTGCAAACACGGTGAAGCTCACCGGGATTCAAGGCGACGCAGGATTGCATCTTATTCCGACTCAATTTCCGGAGGACGTTCATGCCTATCTTCATTTACAGGGCGAAATCGCGCGCCGGCAGATCGGTCAAGGGTGATCTCGACGCCCCGGCCCTCGAATTTGCCGAGAACATACTGAGACGCAAAGGCTACTCCGACATCAAGGTCAAGCCGAAGCCCAAGGATCTGTTGGAGGGCACCTTTCTGGAGGGCCGCGTCGCGGACCGCGACATGGTCGTCTTCAGCCGCCAGTTCGCCACCATGATCAACGCCGGCGTGCCCATCCTGCAGGCCCTGCAGATCATGTGCGAGCAGACCGAGAACCCCAAGCTCAGGCGCAAGCTCTACAACATCCGCAACGACATCGAGGGCGGCAGTTCCCTCTATGAGGGGCTCAAAAAGCACCCCGACGTGTTCGACGCCCTCTACTCCAACATGGTCAACGCCGGCGAGACGGGCGGCATCCTGGACCAGGTGCTCCTGCGCCTGGCCGACTACATCGAAAAGGCCGCCAAGCTGAAGGCCAAGATCAAGGGCGCCATGATCTACCCCAGCGTGGTCGTGACCGTGGCCGTGGCGGTCATCGCGGTCATCCTCATCTTCGTCATCCCGACCTTCGAGATGATGTTCCGCGAGGCGGGCAGCGCCCTGCCGCTGCCGACGCAGATCGTCATCGCCATGAGCAATTTCGTCATCAACAACTTCCTGCTGCTGCTGGGCTTCATCGTCGCCTTCATCGTCGGCTTCAAGTTCTTCTACAAGTGGGAGAAGGGCCAGGTTCTCGTCGACCGCTGGGTCCTGTTCCTGCCGGTTTTCGGGCCGCTGCTCAGGAAGGCCGCCGTGGCCAAGTTCAGCCGCACCCTGTCGACCATGGTCTCAAGCGGCGTGCCCATCCTGAACGCCCTGGACATCGTCTCGCGCACCTCGGGCAACAAGACCGTTGAGAAGGGCGTGCTGGAGGCCAAGAAGTCCATCGCCGAAGGCCAGAGCTTGGCCGAGCCCCTGGAGGAGACCGGCGTGTTCCCGCCCATGGTCATCCACATGATCTCCATCGGCGAGACAACGGGCGCCCTGGACTCCATGCTCAGCAAGATCGCCGACTTCTACGACGACGAGGTCGACGTGGCCGTCGAGGCCCTGACCTCCCTCATCGAGCCCATCATGATCGTCTTCCTGGGCGTGGTGGTCGGCGGCCTGGTCATCAGCATGTACCTGCCCATCTTCTCCATCGCCGAGACGGTGGCGTAACTTCTCAAGGAGATTCAGTGCGCATCGCAGATCTGCTCCGGCGACAGGAACCCTTCCTGTCGCTGGAGTTCTTTCCCCCCAAGGACCGGGCGCAATGGCCCGGTTTTTTTGACGTCGTCAGACAGCTGAAGGTCCTGGACCCGCTGTTCTGCTCCGTGACCTACGGGGCCGGCGGGAGCACCCAGCACAACACCCTCGAGATCGTGACCCGCATGAAGCAGGAATACGGCCTCGAACCCCTGGCCCACCTGACCTGCGTGGGCGCCGACCGCGGCCGCCTCGGCGCCTTCCTGCAGGGGCTGCGCGAAGCCGGGGTGGACAACGTCCTGGCCCTGCGCGGCGACCCGCCCAAGGGCGAGACGGAGTTTAGGCCCGACAGCGACGAGTTCCGCCACGGCAACGACCTGGTCTGCCACATCCGCAGCGAGTTCGGGAGCCTGAGCGTCGGCGTGGCCGGGTATCCCGAGAAGCACCCGGAGGCCGTCAGCCCGGAGGCCGATCTCGAACACCTGCGCCGCAAGGTGGCCTGCGGCGCCGACTTCGTCATCACCCAGCTTTTCTTCGACAACGACCACTATTTCAATTTCGTGGACCGGGCCCGCGAGGCCGGCATCGACGTGCCCATCATCCCCGGCGTCCTGCCCGTGCAGAACCTGGCGGCCCTGAAGCGCATGCTGGCCTTCTGCGGCGCCACCGTGCCCGCGGGCTACATGCGGGATTTGGAGCATGTGCAGGAGGTCTACGGCGACAGCGGGGTGCGGGGCCTGGGCCTCGGGTACGCCAGGAGCCAGGTCCGAAATCTGCTTGACCGGGGGGCCCCTGGCGTGCATCTGTACACTCTCAATAAAGCCGATACCTGCCTGGAAATCTGGAAGGATTTCGCCGGCAGGCAAGGACGGCGGTAACCATATTCGGAGGCGACGATGAAGAAGAATCCAGTAGTGGCCGTGGTGGGCGCGACAGGCGCCGTGGGCAGGGAGATGCTCGATACGCTCCTGCGCCGCAATTTTCCTCACTCCGAAGTGCGGGCCCTGGCCTCGTCTCGTTCCGCCGGCACCACCGTCGAGTTCGGCTCCAAAAAGCTGACGGTGCAGGAACTGACCGAAGATTCCTTCAAGGGTGTCGATCTGGCTCTTTTCTCCGCCGGCGGCTCCACCTCCGAGAAGTTCGCCCCTTGTGCGGCCAAGGCCGGCTGCGTTGTGGTGGACAACTCCAGCGCCTGGCGCATGGACCCGGCCGTGCCCTTGGTCGTGCCCGAGGTTAACCCCGATGACCTGTCCTGGCACAAGGGCATCATCGCCAACCCCAACTGCTCGACCATCCAGATGGTCGTGGTGCTGAAGCCCCTGCACGACGCCGCCCGCATCAAGCGCGTGGTCGTGTCCACATACCAGGCCGTGTCGGGTACGGGCCAGAAGGCCATCAACGAACTCGAAAGCCAGGTGCGTCAGCTTTTCAACGGCCAGGACGCCGAGTGCAAGGTCTACCCGCACCGCATCGCCTTCAACTGCCTGCCGCAGATCGACGTCTTCCTGGACAACGAGTACACCAAGGAAGAGATGAAGATGGTCCTCGAGACCAAGAAGATCCTGGGCGACGATTCCGTCCGGGTCACGGCCACCACGGTGCGCGTGCCGGTCTTCTACGGCCACAGCGAGAGTGTGAACATCGAGACCGAGAAGAAGCTCACGCCCATGGAGGCCCGGGCCATCCTGTCCCAGGCTCCGGGCGTGCGCGTCTACGACAACCCCGGCGAGAAGATCTACCCCATGCCCATCGTGGCCGCGGGCGAGGACGACACCTTCGTGGGGCGCATCCGCACGGACGAGAGCATCGACAACGGACTGAACATGTTCATCGTGGCCGATAACATCCGCAAGGGCGCGGCCCTGAACGCCGTGCAGATCGCCGAGGTGCTCCTCCAGCGCGACCTGCTGCGCGTGCCCTAGAACCGCCGTTTCCCGCCGACTTCACGCCCCAACCGGAAACGGCTTGGGGCGTGTTTTCTTTGGGGCGGAACTTTTCGATCCGGAGGTGGAGATGATCGAAATCGGAAACGAAGAGCTTTATTGGGAACGCGTTCGGACGCTGCCCCGTCCCGGCGAGGAGAATTTCCTGGCCTTCTACGATCACCGTCTGGGGGCGGTCTTCACCAACCCCAGGCTCATGCTCATCCCCCTGGACGACCATCTGGTCCACCGCGGCGACGGGGTCTTCGAGGCCATGCGCTTCGAGGATGGCGCCATCTACCAGCTGGACGAGCATGTGGGCCGTCTCATGCGCTCGGCGGCGGCCATCGACCTGCCCTGTCCCGTGGGCCCGGAGGTCCTGGCGGAACTGGTCCGTCAGGTCTGCGTCGTCAGCGCCGCGGCGGAGGGCAATGTCCTGGTCTTTCTGGGCAGGGGGCCCGGCGGGTTCACCCTGGACACCCGGGAATGCCCCGAGTCGAGCCTCTACGTCGTGGTCAAGCGCTTCCCGCGCAAGTCCGAGTCCTTCTGGGAGGACGGCGTCAGCGCCGTGCGCACGCGCATCCCGGCCAAGCAGGGCTGGATGTCCCAGATCAAGAGCGTCAACTACCTGCCCAACGTGCTCATGAAGAAGGACGCCATCGAGCAGGGCGCCGACTATCCCCTGTGCTTCGACGACGAGGGCTTCCTGGCCGAAGGTTCCACCGAGAACGCGGTGCTGGTCGACCGGGACGGGGTGTTCGTGGTGCCCGAACTGCGCAACGCCCTCATGGGCACGACCCTCAAGCGGGCCATGAACCTGGCGGCCGGTTTCGTGCCGGTGGCCACGCGGCCCGTGCCCGAGGACGAGTTGTACGGCTGCCGCGAGATCATCCTGCTGGGCACGAGCATCGACGCGGTCAGCGTGGTGCGCTACAACGGGCGGGTCGTCGCCGACGGCAGGCCCGGCCCCGTGAGCCGGCGCCTGCGCGAACTGCTGGTGGCCGACCGCAAGGCCCACGGCCAGCCCCTGCAGGGGTAATGCTTGCGGTTGCGGCTACCGGCGCACGAAATGAAACCTCAACTCCTTTGAAGATGAGGCGGCAGGCATGCCGTCTCCAATGTTCATTGCTTCGCTTGGTGCCTTATGACGCAGCGCTCCATATGTTTTTTCAACACGAATCGGGCTTGGGGTGGGGGAGAACAATGGTATTTCGCCCACGCCCGGCTGTTCGCCAAGCGGGGCTGGCGGGTGAGCGCAGTGACGCACTCTTCCTCCGTGCTCGGTGACAGGTTGGCAGCATACCCAGACATCTCCGTGCTGCGCGTGCCCGTGGCGAATCTGAGTTTTCTCAATCCGTTGAAAGTGGCTCGCATTGCGGATTTTCTGAGGAGAAATCGGGTCGAGAGCGTGATTCTGGCTTTGCCGTCGGACCTCAAATGTGGGGGAATTGCTGCACGGCTCGCCGGCACCAATGATATCATCTTCAGGCGAGGCCTCGCCCTGCCGACGAAAAACACCGTTTTCAACCGGTTTCTCTTCCGGCATGTCCTGACGAAGCTGCTCTGCAATTCGGAGCATACCCGGCACATGGTGCTTTCCGAAAACTCTGCCTTGGTTTCCGCCGACAGAACCTTTGTCGTACACAATGGATTGGATCTCCCGCAGTTCGATGCGTCTTCTGCCGAACCTCTGGTCCCCAAGCTTCCTCAGCGCGTCGTAATCGGGAGCGCGGGGAGACTGACGGCTCAGAAAGGACACCGCTATCTGTTGGAGGCCATTGCCATCCTGCGGGGGAGGGGGCTTGATTGCACCCTTCTTCTGGCCGGCATCGGCGAATTGGAACAGGAACTCAGGCAGCAAACCGCAGATCTCGGCCTGGGGGATTGTGTGCATTTTGTGGGTTTTGTCGACGAGATGAAGCGATTTTATTCCTCCATTGACATCTTTGCGTTGCCTTCCTTGTGGGAGGGATTCGGGTATGTTTTGACCGAGGCCATGAGCATGTGTCTGCCGGTTGTGGCTTTTGCGGTCAGCAACATCCCGGAGGTGGTCGTTGATAGGGAAACCGGTCTGCTTGTGCCCGGCGGGAGCGTTGCGGCTTTTGCCGACGCCCTGGAAGCTCTCGTGCTTGATCCTGACCTCAGAAATCGTTTAGGGCATGCGGGGAGGGCCAGGGTTGAGTCGCACTTTACCTTGGCAAAGACATTTGAAGAATTAGAGGACGTTTTGTCGGTGTAAAACTCGGCTTGGGTCTTTGCCCTGTTTTCGAGTCCGACGCAGATTTGATGAACGATCACGAAGCCCCGTTCGCTGAACTCTTTTTTCCTGAGGTTCCCCATGGCCAAATCAGCACACGAAACCGAATGGTTCCTGCCCGAGGACCAGCGCAAGGCGCTCGGCGAATATCTGCGTGAATTCAAGGAGACCGTGCCCGTCCACCTTTTCATCAAGCCTGGTCAGAATGACGCCTACGCGGATTTTGCACGCAAGCTCATGCAGGACCTGGTCCGGCTGACGGACAAGGTCACCCTGCACCTGCACGAGGACGAGGCCGCGGCCAACGAGAAGCACGGCGTCACGCGCTTCCCGACCCTACTCATCGACCCGGAGCGCTATTCCATCCGCTTCACCGGGGCCCCGGCCGGCGAGGAGGGGCAGGCCTTCCTGCACGCCCTGATGATGGTCTCCACCAGGCACAGCTTCCTGTCGGAGAAATCGAAGGAGCTTCTGGGCGGACTGGGGGAGAAGCGGGTGGTCAAGGTCTTCGTCAGCCCGACCTGCCCCTACTGTCCGGGCCAGTGCGTCAACGCCATCAAGGCCGCCGTGGAGCGGCCCGACCTGATCGCCGTCGAATGCGTTGAGACGGGTGAAAACCCCGACTACGCCGAGGAATATTCCGTGGGCTCCATCCCGCATACGGTCTACAACGAAAATCTGTCCACCGTGGGCCTTGAGCCTGAGCCGTCCTTCGTGGCTCAACTCGTCACCCTGCAAGCCGCTCGTGAACACGCCCATGAGGCCGGCGAAGCCGCCGGGCAGGGCGTGAGCTACCACGACCTTGTCATCATCGGTTCGGGTCCGGCCGGGCTCACGGCCGGCATCTATGCCAAGCGCGCCGGGCTTGACGCCGTGGTCCTGGAGAAGGGCATCGTCGGCGGGCAGGTCAGCATCACGCCCGAGGTCGAGAACTATCCGGGCTTCGTCAACATCGGCGGAAAGATGCTCATGGACATGATCCATGAGCAGGCCAAGCAGTACGTCGATGTGGTCACGGGGCAGAAGGTCGAGGAGATCAAGATAGGCCGCAATCTCGAGGTCTATACCCAGGACAGGGTCTATGTGGCCGACGCGGTCGTCTACGCCGCCGGCGCGTCCTGGAAGAAGCTCGGCGTGCCCGGCGAGGATCGCTTCATGAGCAAGGGCGTGTCCTTTTGCGCGTCCTGCGACGGGTTCATGTTCAAGGGTAAAAAGGTGGCGGTGGTCGGCGGAGGCAACACGGCCCTGACCGACGCCCTGCACCTGAAGAACCTCGGGGTGGACGTGATGATCGTGCACCGCCGCGAGGGCTTCCGGGCCGAGCAGCATCTGGTGGATTCCATGCTGCGCGAGGAGATCCCGGTGCGCTGGAACACGGTGGTCGAGGAGATCGGCGGAGACAAGACGCTTGAGTACATCGCCGTGCGGGACGTGAAGACGGGCGACACGGAGCGCGTCAAGGTGGACGGCGTCTTCCTGGCCATCGGCATCGTGCCCAACGTCGAGGCCGTGTCCCACCTCGGCCTGGCCCTGGAGCCCGGCGGCTATATCCGGGTCGACAGGATGGGGCGAACCAGCCTGTCCCGGCTCTACGCGGCCGGAGACATAACCGGGGGCGTGCAGCAGATCGTGACCGCGGTCAGCGAAGGGGCCTCGGCGGCCATGGCCGTGTTCGAGGATCTGACCAGGCGCAAGGCCGAACAGGCCGCTCGCCCGAAATGAAGGGAGCCCCGTAGGGCCCTCCAAAAACGAACCGCCGCTTCCGCGGCGGTTCGTTTTTGGAGGGCGGGGGCGTTCACGCCATGGACAGGTAGCGCAGCCCGACGCCGTAATGCCTGTCGAATTCGGGCAGGTTTTTTTTCCAGATGACCTTGGCGTAGTAGCATCTTCGCGGGACGTTCTCGTCGCCCCACATTTTGTCGTCGCCGTCTTCGAGGACCTCGATGAGCAGGTTCGCCCCGAGTTTGGGCGGGGGGAACTTGAGTTCGAGGTACATTCCCGTGCTGCTGAAGTTGAACATCCGGGCCGGCTGGTATTCCTCATGGCCGCCGATGGAATACCGCACGACCGCCTGATGCGGCACCCGCCCCTTCTTCCGCTGATCGGCCGTGTTCCCGCGTTTCATGTTGACCTCGCTGTTCCGCGCATCGATGCGACTCGGCTGTGCGCACCATTCCAGACGACCTCGAAAATGAAACTATTGTGCCATATTTGAAATAAATAATTTTCCCAGCATATTGAGGTGTTTTCGTCGGTATCGGATAGGGTCAGTGGTGCGCAATAATCCGTATTTTCCGGACAAAAATGTCCCGTTCGGCGGTTCGGGGGCGGGTTTCGAGACGGTGGCGGGAGAGGCAGCGCCGGACAGGCTGTCCGAAATTTCGGGATTGTCAGATGCGTTCGCGCAGGGAAAAGCGGATGCCGCCCGACTCCACGCAGGCGACCTTGTCGCCGGGGAACTGAATCTGTCGCCCCAGCTTTCCTCCCTCCCAGGCCCGGTCCAGGAGAAGGAGATGGGCGGCCAGGGCCTGCCCCGGACCCATGCCGTCGAGGACATGCTTGTAGAGACGCAGGCGCTGGGCCGGATGGACTTCCAGAAAGCGGGATTCAAGGAGGCCGCCGGTCCGGGCTGGCAGCCCCGCGAGCCTTTCGTTCCAATAGTCCTCGTCGATGCGGGCCAGGGTCCAGACCTGCCGGAGCGTCTTCGACAGGGCGGGGTTCTCCCGACGCAGCAGGGGCAGGACGTCGCTTCGAATGCGGTTGCGGGTGCGGTCCGCCGAGTCATTGCTGCGGTCTTCCCGCCATGGGGCCCCGAGGGTTTCGAGGAGGCTCCGCAGTTCGTCTTTTTCCCAGTCGAGCAGGGGCCGCAGAAGGCGGCGCGCCGAATCCGCGCCCGTCATGCCGCCGAGCCCCGGCCAACCCGTGCCACGCACGAGGCGCATGAGGATGTCCTCGGCCAGGTCGTCGGCATGGTGGGCCGTGGCCACGAAATCCGCACCGCGTCCGGCCCGGACCGACTCCAGAAATGCGTAGCGCAGGTTGCGGGCGCATTCCTCCAGACCGGGTCCGCCGGGACGCATGGCCGAGGGCACATCCAGTCGGGCCGTCTCCAACGGAACGCCGAGCCTGGAACAGGTTGCTCGGGCGTGTTCGAGTTCCTCGTCGGATTCCGGGCGCAGGCCGTGATGGGCGTGGGCGGCCGTGAGCGTCAGCCCGAGGGGCCGGGACAGCAGATGCAGGAGGTGCAGGAGAGCCGTGGAGTCCAGGCCCGTAGAATAGGCCACGACCAGGTTCTTCCCCCGGACCTCGACGCCGAGGCTGTCCCTGCAGAAGCGCGGAAGGCCCAGGCAGCGCCGGGCCAGGGAGCGGGGGAGGTCCTGCAGACGCACGGGTTGCCTCAGAGGGGGATGTTCAGGTCTTTGAGCAGGTTTTCCAGATAGGAGATCATGTGCTCCTGCTGTTCGGGCGTGGCGTAGGCGATGCAGGCGCAGCGCAGGATGCGCTTGGCGCGCACGAGCAGTTCGAGCTTGACCCAGTCGCGGCCCGTCTCCACGGCCATGTAGAAGGGGCCGCACTGGGGCGCGTGCTCCTGCTGCAGAGGGGTCAGGAGCCTGGGGGGCAGGTTGAAGTGATAGAGGTGCTCGATGCTCTGCAGCTCCTGCTCCTTGAGCCAGTTTTCGAGCTTCTCCATGTCCTGCGGCGTGATTTCTTCGATGAGGAAGGAGCGCATGCTATGGGTCCTTATTTGCCGCCGCCCTTGCGGTCCAGGTGGGCCTCTGCGGGGACGGTTTCCCCGTCCAGGTTGAAGATGCGGCGGGCGTTGTGGATGAATCGCTGGGCCGAGCCTTCCTCCTGGGATCGGCGTTTGAGGTAGCTGATGGGTTCGTGGTAGATCTTGTGGCACAGGGACAGGGCCAGTCGTTCGAGGACGGCCACCATCTGCGGGTCCGGGTCGGGCCCGAGCTGCTTGATGGACTTGCGCAGCTCCTTGCGGGCGATGCGCTCGCCCTGGTCGAGCAGGGCGACGATGGTCGGCTGCAGGGCCAGCCCGTCGCGCCAGCGCATGAAGGCCCCGACCTCCTCGGCCACGATGCCGTGGGCCTTGTTGGCCTCCTGCTGGCGACCGGCCAGGTTCTCCTCGACCACTTCCTTCAGGTCGTCGATGTCGTAGAGGTAGACGTTGTCGAGGCCGTTGATGTCCGGGTCAATGTCGCGGGGCACGGCGATGTCGATGAAGAAGATGGGCCGGTTGCGGCGCAGGCGCAGGACCTCCTTCATGTCCTTGGCGCGGATGATGGCCGTGGGCGAGCCCGTGGAACTGATGACGATGTCCGTCTCAAGCAAAGCCTGGTGCAGTTCCTCGAAGGGCATGGACCGGCCGTTGAACTGCTTGGCCAGTTCCACGGCGCGGGCCTGGGTGCGGTTGACCACGGTGATGTCGCGAACGCCGGCCGAGAGCAGGTGCGTGGCGGCCAGCTCGGCCATCTCGCCGGCGCCGATCAGCAGGGCCCGGTGGTTGGTCAGGTCCGAGAATATCTTGCGGGCCAGCTCAACGGCCGCGTAGCTGATGGACACGGCGCTGGAGGCGATGGCCGTCTCGGTGCGGACCCGCTTGGCCACGGAAAAGGCCTTGTGCAGGAGGCGGTTGACGATGACCCTGGCCGCGCCGTTTTCCACGGCCTTGCGGTAGGCGGTCTTGAGCTGCCCCAGGATCTGCGGTTCGCCCAAGATCATGGAATCCAGGCTCGACGCCACGGTGAAGAGGTGGTCCACGGCCTTGTCGCCGACGTGGCAGTAGGTGTGGTTCTCCAGGTCGGCCTGGGGCTGTCCGCAGTGGTCGGCCCAGAAGCGCAGCACCTTGGAGCGGACGTCGCCCGCGCTGTCGCCGACCACGAGGAACTCCACGCGGTTGCAGGTCGAGAGGATCATGGCTTCGGACACGGCGCCCGTGTCACTGACCAGCCCAGTGGCCGCAGGATCGCAGTCGGTCAGGGCGAAACGCTCCCGGATGTCCACGCCAGCGGTCTTGTGATTGAGTCCGACGAGATAGATTTCCTGATTCATGTTCGGTTGCGGTCTTTCCTGATGATTACGGGCGGAAACTGTGGTGCGTGGGCAGCAGGAAGTTGACCCCGACCAGAGACACGAGACACAGCGCGAAGAGGACGATGGCCATCCTGGCCGGCTTGCGGCCCCGCCAGCCCAGGGCCGTGCGCTGGTGGAAGAGCACGGCGAAGATGATCCAGATGACGATGGTGATGAGTTCCTTGGGGTCCCAGCTGATGATCTTCTTCCAGGTGAAGGAGGCCCACAGGAAGCCGGACATGACGCTTATGGTGTAGAGCGGGAATCCGACGGACACGGCCCAGTGGTTGGCGCGGTCGAAGGTTTCCAGGGATGGGAGGTCCTTGGAGAAGCCGGGCATCTTGGCCTTGGTCTTGATGATCTTTTCCAGGTGCAGGTAGGCCACGCCGGCACCGAAGGCCATGGTGATGAGGCCCAGGGAGACGAAGATGGTGCCCACGTGCAGACTGAACCACAGGGCGCTGAAATGCTCGGGCACGGCCAGGACCTGGGTGCGCACGGCCAGGGACGAGGAAAAGAGGACCAGGGCCAGGGGGGCGGTGATCATGGCCAGGAAGTCGTGCTTGAGGCGCCGCCACAGGACGAAGAAGATGAGGACCACGAACCAGGCCAGCAGGCTCATGTAGAACTGGCCTTGCTGAAGGTTTACGGCGCCGATCTCGATGAAACGGACCCCGAGGTCCACGGTGTGCAGGGCGAAGGCGGCCACGGAGGTCCAGACGGCCGTTTTCTTCAGGATCGGCCGTCGCAGGACCAAGCCCAGCGGGTAGCTGACGGAGCCGGTCAGGTAAAGGAGCGCAATGAGCAGGTCAAACAGTCGGGATGCAGTCATCGCACCATTCTCCGATTCTGGGGTGCAGGGGGGCGGGCAGCACGGCCCGGAGCAGTTCCAGGCATGCGTCCCGGTCCTCGGCCTTGATCAGCGACGCCAGGGGGGAGGTGGCCAGAGCCCTGAAAACCTCCCGGTTCTCGTTGCTGGGGCGGCTCAGCTCCAGCATGGCCGCCCTGATGACGGCCAGAAGCCTGGTCAGGGCTTCGTACTCCTCTCCGTACCTGGCCTCGATATCCTGGCGGATGACCCGTGACAGAGCCGGGCTCGCGCCGCCCGTGGACACGGTGATGGTCAGGTCCCCGCGCGTGATGCTGGCCGGCAGGACGAAGCTGCCCGCCTCTGGGGCGTCTGTCATGTTGCACAGCACGCCGTTTTGCCGGCAGACCTCGCCGACCCGGGCGTTGACTTCGCGGCTGGAGGTGCAGGCGAAAACGAGCTGCGCGCCCTGCGCGTCCGACTCGGCGAAGGGGCGTCGTTCATACGTCAAGTTGCCGTGGCTGGCAAGGAGGGCCGCCAGCTCGGGGCCGGGTTCGGCCGGGTCCACGACGGTCACGGCGGCCGGGGAGCAGGGCAACAGTCCCTGGACCTTGCGCAGGCCCACCTCGCCGCCGCCGACCACCAGACAGCGCATTCCCATCAGATCGAGGAGCAGGGGGTAATATCGCATGCAGGCCGTCTAGCAGAGGCGGAGCCACTTGTCCAAGGGCGTCGGGCAGCGGGTCGAGAGGGCCTGATAATCCGGGGAGTTCTGGACTTTTTCCGGATTTTCCCGGATGAGGGGGTATGAACCCGCTCGACCCGGGGGCTCCCGCCGGCCCCGACTTCCTCGTCATCCAGCTGGCCCGATTCGGGGACCTGATCCAGACCAAGCGGCTCGTGGCCTCGCTGCAGAGCCAAGGGCGGGTGCACCTGCTCGTGGATCGTTCCCTGGCCGATCTGGCCCGGCTGGCCTTCCCCGGCGTCACGGTCCACGGCCTGGCCGCCCACGGCACCCACGGGCCGGACATCCTGCCCCGGGTGCACGACGACCTGGAAGGACTTGCGTCCACCGGGTTCCACCGCGTCTACAACCTCAATTTCTCCGGCATGAACTTCGCCCTGGCGTCCATGTTCCCGGCCCACGCGGTGCGCGGCTACCGGCAGGAGGCGGGGCAGAGATTCATGGATGCCTGGCCTTCGCAGGTCATGCGCTGGACGCGGTCGCGGGCGCTGACCGGCCTCAATCTCGTGGACGTCTGGGGATTGTACGCCGATGAGCCCCTGCCGCCCGACTGCGTCAACCCTCCGGCCAGGCCGCGCGGCGGCGGGCTCGGCGTGGTCATGGCCGGGCAGAACGCCCGGCGCTCCCTGCCGGCGCAGGTGCTGGCGCCCCTGGTCCAGGCGGCCATGGGCCGCGCGGGAAAGGGGGCCATCACGCTGCTCGGGGCCGGGGCGGAACGGCGGGTAGCCAAAGAGCTGACGGCCCTGTTGCCGGGGTCCTTGCGCGGGCAGGTCCGGGACCTGGTGGGCAGGACGGACTGGCGCGAGCTTGTGGACGTAGTGGGCGGTCTGGACCTGGTCCTGACTCCCGACACGGGCACCATGCATTTGGCCGCCCATCTCGGCGTGCCCGTCATGGCCTTTTTTCTGTCCTCGGCCTGGTGCCACGAGACGGGCCCCTACGGTCTGGGGCACCATGTGCTGCAGGCCACGACCGACTGCGCCCCCTGCCTGGAGACGGCCCCGTGTCCCCACGACATCGCCTGCCGGCGGGTTTTTAGCGACCCCGCGGTCCTGCGCCGCGTCAGCGGACGGACAACGGGGGAGATGCCCGGCGGGTGCGCCCTCATGGCCGGCGGCTTCGACGGGCTGGGCGCGACCTTCACGGCCGTGGCCGGGGATGACGCCGGAGCGGGGCGGAGGCGGGCCTTCAGGGCCATGGCCGCGGCTTGCGCCGGGGTGCCGTTGCCCGGGGCCGGGGAACGCGCGGCGGATGAATCCTGGATGATGGAGAGGGACTGGATGCTGCCCCAAACACTGCGAGGTCGGGCCCATGAATGAGAGCCGGCGAATCCTGCTGGTGCTGCCCATGTACGGAGGCTCCCTGCCCGTCGGCAGGTACTGCGAAAACGCCCTGCGCGAGCTCGGGCACATGGTCGAGACCTTCGAGGCCCCCGGTTTTTACGGCGCCTTCTCGGCCCTGAAGACCCTTCGCGTGGGCACAGACCGCCTGGACTACCTGGAGAACAGCTTCCTGCAGGTCGTGTCCCAGGCCGTGCTGGCCAAGGTCGAGGCCTTCGCCCCGGACCTGGTTCTGGCCATGGCCCAGGCCCCGCTTTCGAGGCAGGCCCTCAGGCGCCTGCGGCGGGACAAGGTGGCCACGGCCATGTGGTTCGTCGAGGACCACGAGGTGTTCCCCTACTGGCAGGCCTTCGCGCCCCTGTACGACCTTTTCGCCGTCATCCAGAAGGGGGACTTCCCGCGCAAGCTGGCCGAGGCCGGGCAGCCCAACTCCATTTACCTGCCCATGGCGGCGGACCCGTCCGTGCACCACCCGTTGGAACTTTCGCCGGTTGAGCGTCGGCGCTACGGCAGCGAGCTGTCCTTCGTGGGCGCGGGCTACCCCAACCGCCGCCTGGCGTTCAGGCAGCTGGCCGGATTCGATCTGCGGATCTGGGGCAACGACTGGGACGGGGAGACGGTGTTGGCGCCGTTCCTGCAGCGTCAGGGCGAGCGCATCGAGACCGACGAGGTGGTCAAGATCTTCAACGCCTCGGCCATCAACCTGAACCTGCATTCCTCGGTGCGGCCCGGAGTGCTGGTCGGCGACGGGGACTTCGTCAACCCGCGCACCTTCGAACTGGCCGCCTGCGGGGCCTTCCAGCTCGTCGACCGGCGCGGCCTGTTGTCGGAGCTTTTCGACGAGGGCGAACTGGCCCTCTTTTCGGACATGGAGGAGCTGCTGCGGGCCATCGAACATTTCCGCGCCCATCCCGGGGAACGGGCCGCAGTGGCGCAGCGAGGCAGGGCGCGGGTCCTGGCCGAACACACCTACTCCCACCGCATGCGCACCCTGCTGCAGCACGCCGAAGCCCTCATGCCGGAACGGGCGGCCCGGCCTTCGCAGTGGCGGGAGGAGATACCTGAGGGCCTGAGGGACCAGTTCGACGCCCTCCTGTCACGGTTGGGACTGTCCCCAACGGTTGCTTTCGACGATCTGGTCTGGGCCGTGCGCAGCCGCCAGGGCGAACTGGACCGTCTGGAGACGGCCATCCTCTTTCTGGACGAGTGGAAGAAACAGTATTCCGGCGAGCGCCCCGGCAAGGAAGGCTAAATTAGCGCTTGCCTCGCGTTAAGCCCAGCGGTACAAATTCAGGTTCCTTACGCGCATCAGATAATTTCGGAGTTTTCATGCATAAGCCATCCATCGGCCTCTCCCTGGAGGGGATGCCCTTCATCTTCCTGACCACGGTCGCCACCCTGACCTTCGCCATCCTGGACTGCTGGTTCATGGCCACGCTGCTCCTGGTGGTTCTCTTCCTGGTCCTCAACTTCTTCCGCGACCCCGAGCGCGTCGTGCCCCAGGAGCCCGGAGTGGCCGTGTCCCCGGCCGACGGCAAGGTCATCAAGGTCGAGACCATGCGCGACCCCTTGACGGGCGAGGACCGCACGGCCGTGTGCGTGTTCATGAACGTCTTCAACGTCCACGTGAACCGCATGCCCGTGGCCGGCCGCATCGCGCGCATTTCCTACTTCGGCGGCAAATTCATCAACGCCTCCTTCGACAAGGCTTCCGAGGACAACGAGCGCAACTCCGTGCTGGTGGAGGATGCCGATGGGAAGACCTGGACGGTGGTCCAGATCGCCGGGCTCATCGCGCGCCGCATCATCTGCTGGGCCGAGGAGGGCGACAGCCTGGCCCGTGGTCAGCGATTCGGACTGATCAAGTTCGGTTCCAGAGTTGACCTTTACCTGCCGAGTGACTATGAGTCGGTCGTCCGCATCGGAGAAAAGGTCTTCGCCGGCCAGAGCATTCTGGCCCGGAAAAAGCGGTAGAAACAATTTTTCAGGATACGATGGACCACCCAAAGCCCAAGCACAAGGGGTACTACCTGCTCCCCAACATGATGACCATGGCCAGCCTGCTGACCGGGTTCATGGGCATTTTGTGGTCCATAGACGGCCGTTTCGAGATGGCGGCCGTAGCCATCATCGTCAGCTGCGTCTTCGACGGGCTCGACGGCAAGCTGGCCCGCCTGACCAACTCCGCCTCAGACTTCGGCGTGCAGCTGGACTCCCTGGTCGACCTCGTCGCCTTCGGCGTCGGGCCGGCGGTGATGATCCACCAATGGTGCACCCACGAGTTCGGGCGCCTGGGCATCATGGCCTCCTTTCTGGTCATGGCCTGCGGGGCTCTGCGCCTGGCGCGCTTCAACATCCAGACGGGCAAGATCAGCAAGAAGTTCTTCATCGGCCTGCCCATTCCTGCCGCGGCCTGCACCTTGGCCACCTTCGTCCTGTTCTCTTCGTACATCCCCGAGACCATGGTCGACTGGATTCCCCGGATCACCCTGGTTCTGGCCTTTCTCGTGTCCATCCTGATGGTCAGCAACGTCCGCTACGCGTCCTTCAAGGACGCCGAGGTCATCCGCGCTCATCGCTTCAGCGCCACGGTCACGGCCCTGCTGGTCTTCGTTTTGGTCGCCTCCGAGCCGAAGCTCCTGAGCTTCGTCTTCTTCATCTGCTACATCATTTCCGGCCTCATCTACTCCTACTTCATTCTGCCCCTACGCGGTAAATCCTTCCTACGAGAGTCTTCTCACAAGATCTCGTAAAGGAACACGCAACCCCCTCAGCATCGTTTGCAGGAAACGGCAATTCAGGGCGCACCAGCCGCCCATGAATAGTATTTATCATCAATCGATTATAAATTATTGAAAAAGGAGAACAGCCATGTCCGACAGAATTTTCATTTTCGACACGACCTTGCGCGACGGCGAGCAGTCTCCGGGCGCGACCATGAACGGTAGCGAAAAGGTGCGTCTGGCGCGCCAGCTGGAGAATCTGGGCGTCGACATCATAGAGGCCGGCTTTCCGGCGGCCAGCCAGGGCGATTTCGAGGCCGTGCAGGCGATCGCAGCGGCCGTGCAGAACTGCCAGGTGGCCGGGCTGTGCCGGGCCCTGCCCGCGGACATCGACCGCGCCTGGGAGGCCGTCCGGGGCAACCCGCAGGCGCGCATCCACACCTTCCTGGCCACCTCTGACATCCACATGAAGTACAAGCTGCGCAAGGAGCGGCACCAGGTGCTGGAGATGGCCGAGGCCGCGGTCAAGTACGCCGTGTCCAAGACGTCCAACGTCGAGTTCTCGGCAGAGGACGCCTCCCGTTCCGACTGGGCCTTCCTGGCCCAGGTCTTCGAGCGCGTCATCGCGGCCGGGGCGACGACCATCAACGTGCCCGACACCGTGGGCTACACCCAGCCCCAGGAGTTCGCGGAACTCATCAAGTATCTGCTCGAAAACGTGAAGAACAGCCACAAGGCCGTCTTCTCCGTGCACTGCCACAACGACCTGGGCCTGGCCACGGCCAACACCCTGGCGGCTCTGAAGGCCGGGGCGCGGCAGGCCGAGGTGACCCTGAGCGGCATCGGCGAGCGCGCCGGCAACGCGGCGCTCGAAGAAGTGGTCATGTCCATGGACGTGCGCAAAGACTTCTACCAGCTGACCACGAACATCAAGAAGGAGCAGATTTTTCCGTCGACCCGGCTCTTGTCTTTGATCATCGGTCAGCCTATACCACCCTACAAATCGATTATCGGTTCTAACGCCTTCGCCCACGAGTCCGGCATTCATCAGGACGGCGTGCTCAAGAACCGCCAGACCTACGAGATCATGACGCCCGAGTCCGTGGGCCGCAAGGAAGAGGACATGGTGCTGGGCAAGCATTCGGGCCGGGCCGCCTTCGACAAGCGCCTGAAGGACCTGGGCTACCGCCTGGACGAGGAGCAGCTGGGCATCGTCTTCACCGCCATGAAGAAGCTGGCGGACCGCAAGAAGGAGATTTTCGTCGAGGATCTCGAAGCCGTGGTGCTGGACGAGATCTTCCGCATCCCGGACAAGTACCGGCTGGAGTACCTGAGCGCCATCAGCGGCAACATGGCCATTCCCAACGCGGTGGTCAAAATGTACGTGGATGGTGAGGAGCGCATCCTGTCGGACTTCGGCACGGGTCCCATCGACGCCGTGTTCAACACCATCGGCAAGGTTGTGGGCCGCAGCCCCAAGCTGGTCCGCTACGCCGTCAACGCCATCACCGGCGGCACCGACGCACAGGGCGAGGTGACCGTCAAGATTGAAGAGAATGGAAGAACCTCGGTGGGCCGCGCATCCGACGCGGACATCATCGTGGCCAGCGCCAAGGCGTACCTGAACGCCCTGAACCGCCTGGCCAAAAGACAGGAGGATACGATATGCGACAGACTTTAGCCCAGAAGATACTGCAGCGCCACACGGACCAGCCCATCACGGCCGACGGACAGATCGTCCAGTGCCGCGTGTCCCTGGTCCTGGCCAACGATATCACGGCGCCCCTGGCCATCAAGTCCATCCGCGGCATGGGCGTGAAGCAGGTCTTCGACAAGGACAAGGTGGCCCTTGTCTGCGACCACTTCACCCCGAACAAGGACATCGACTCGGCCGAGCAGGTCAAAGTCGTGCGCGACTTCGCCCGCGAGATGGACATCACGCACTACTACGAGGGCGGCAACGTCGGCGTGGAGCACGCCATCCTGCCCGAGTACGGCCTGGTGGGCCCCGGTGACATCATTGTCGGCGCCGACAGCCACACCTGCACCTACGGCGGCCTGGGCGCCTTCGCCACGGGCCTGGGCAGCACGGACGTGGCCGCGGCCATGGCCCTGGGCGAGACGTGGTTCAAGGTGCCCGAGACCATCCGCGTCAACTTCACGGGCAAGCTGCCCGAGCACGTGGGCGGCAAGGACCTCATCCTCTTCACCATCGGCCAGACCGGCGTGGCCGGGGCCCTGTACAAGGCCCTGGAGTTCGGCGGCGAGGTCATCGATGATTTGTCCGTCGAAGCGCGCATGACCATGGCCAACATGGCCATCGAGGCCGGCGGCAAGGTCGGGCTCTTCGCGGCCGACGCCAAGACCCTCGAATACTGCCGGGCCCACGGCCGAGACGGGGACGAGCCTATCGCCGCCGACCACGGAGCGGCCTACTGGAAGGAAATGACCTTCGACGTGTCGTCCTTCTCGCCGCAGATCGCCTGTCCGCACCTGCCGGACAACGTCAAGCCCGTGGAGGAAGTCTCGGACATCCGTGTGGACCAGGTGGTGCTCGGCTCTTGCACCAACGGCCGCATCAGCGACCTGCGCGAGGCGGCGGCCATCATCAAGGGCCGCAAGGTGGCCAAGGGCGTGCGCTTCATCGTCATCCCGGCCTCTCCCGGGGCCTATTCCATGGCCCTGGACGAAGGCCTGCTGCGCATCTTCCTCGACGCCGGGGCCATCATCAGCCCGCCGACCTGCGGGCCGTGTCTGGGCGGCCACATGGGCATCCTGGCCGGCGGCGAGCGCTGCCTGGCCACGACGAACCGCAACTTCAAGGGCCGCATGGGCAGCCTGAAGTCCGAGGTCTACCTGGCCAATCCGGCGGTGGCCGCGGCCACGGCCGTGACCGGCCTCATCACGCACCCGGGCAAACTGTAGGAGGACGCCATGACATTCAAGGGAAAGACCCACGTGGTGGGTGACCATATCGACACGGACGCCATCATCCCGGCCAGGTTCCTGGTCACGGCCGACACGGCCGAGCTGGGCAAAAACTGCTTCGAGGGCCTGGAGGAGGGCTGGGTCAAGCGCGTCACCCCCGGCGACATCCTGGTGGCCGGGGAGAACTTCGGCTGCGGCTCGTCGCGCGAGCACGCGCCCCTGGCCATCATCGGCGCGGGCATGCCGGTAGTGCTGGCCAAGAGCTACGCGCGCATCTTCTATCGCAACGCCTTCAACATGGGCCTGCTGCTCCTGGAACTGGGCGACGACATCGCCCGCATCAAGGACGGCGACGAACTGGAGATCGACGTGGCTGCCGGGAAGATCGCCAACCTGACCAGCGGCGAGACCATCGGCTTCAACCCGGTCCCGAAATTCATGATGGACATGCTGTCCGGCGGCGGCCTGGTCGAGTACGTCAAACGCAAGGTCGCGCAGTAGACCCGTTCGGCACGACTGCCGCGAGCACCGGATTTCCCCATCCCACCCCCATGAAAGGGGTGCAGGGGGCGTGCCCCCTGCCCGCCGGAGGCATGCCTTAATATATTCGCATCAACGGAGTTCTCAATGAACATGAAGATATGCCTCATGCCCGGCGACGGCATAGGCCCTGAAATAGTGACCCAGGCCGTGAAGGTGCTGGAGAGGGTGGCCGCGAAATTCGGCCACACGGTGGAAACGGAGACGGTCCTCATCGGCGGCGCGGCCATCGACGCCGTGGGCGAGCCGCTGCCCGCGGCAACGGTGGCGGCCTGCAAGGCTGCGGACGCGGTGCTGCTGGGGGCCGTGGGCGGCCCGAAGTGGGACACCATCGACCCGGCCATCCGGCCTGAGAAGGGGCTCCTGGGCATCCGCAAGGCGCTCGGGCTGTTCGCCAACCTGCGTCCGGCGGCGCTGTTCCCGGAACTGGCGGCGGCGTCGTACCTGCGTCCCGACATCGTGCGCCAGGGGCTGGACATCATGGTCGTGCGCGAACTGACGGGCGGCGCCTATTTCGGCGAGCCCAGGGGCGAGACCGTGGTGAACGGCGAGCGCGCGGCCTTCAACACCATGATCTACTCCGAGTCCGAGGTGGAGCGCATCGTGCGCGTGGCCTGCGAGATCGCGCGCAAGCGCGGCAAGCGCCTGTGCTCGGTGGACAAGGCCAACGTGCTCGACGTGTCGCGGCTGTGGCGCGAGGTGGCCATCCGCACTGCGGCGGAGTTTCCGGACGTGGAGCTGTCGCACATGTACGTGGACAACGCGGCCATGCAGCTCATCCGCGACCCCTCGCAGTTCGACGTCATCGTGACCGAGAACCTGTTCGGCGACATCCTGTCGGACGAGGCCTCGATCATCACGGGCTCCATCGGCATGCTGCCCTCGGCGTCCATGGGATCGGGCGGCCCGGCCCTGTTCGAGCCCATTCACGGCTCGGCGCCGGACATCGCCGGCAAGGACGTGGCCAACCCGCTGGCGACCATCCTGTCCGTGGCCATGATGCTCAGATTCTCCTTCGGCCTGGAGGCCGAGGCCGCTGCCATCGACGCGGCGGTCAAGGGCGTGCTGGCCAGGGGCTACCGCACCGGCGACATCTTTGTCGGCGAGGGCACGAAGGTCGGCTGCACGGAGATGGGCAGGCTGGTGGCGGACGCCGTCTGAACTTCGCGGGGCGCGGCCTGTTGTGCAACGCCCTGAAATATGGAAATGTCGGGCAGGTCATGCGTGACCTGCCCATTTTTTTTGCAAGGAGCCCCATGTGATCGAGGAACTGCTGGCGGAGAACGGCATCGAGCCGGACATTGACGACGACGCCCTTGGCGAGGCCTACGACCGCTGCCCGGCGGTGAACAAGTCGGTCATCAAGAACGCCGTGGCCTTTGCCTGGGCCCTGGCCCAGGAGGGGAGCGAGCCGGTGACGGAAACGCGGCGTTTCGCCCACGTGGACCGCACGGTCGGCCACGAGCGGCTGGACTGGGCCTTCTTCGCCGTGGACCAGCGCCGCTTCCCGCTGACGGCCGTGTTTTCGGCCATGGTCCAGGCCCTGGCGGCGCGGGTGGACAGCCTCGTGGTCCATGTGAGCGGTCCGGTCACGGACGCGCTGCTATTCGGCTGCGACCTGCTCTCGGCGAACCAGATATTCACCCGTGAGCCCGGCCCGATCCTGCAGCTTCTGAGCGGCACCGGAGAGGGCGTGTGCATCGACCTGGCCGGAATCGCCATCGACCATCACCGCGTCGTGCGGCCCGATCCGCAGGCCTACGGCGTGGCTCTGGAACTGCCGGACAGCGAGTATGTCCAGGCCTACCGGGCCGTGACGGCCGAGACCGCGGTCCAGGGGCGGCCGTACATCGCGTACGGCGGCGAGGCCGGAGCGGCGCCCGTGGTCGTGGCCGAACGCTTTCTGGGCTGCTGGCTGTGGGACGTCATTACCCCGCAGACGTTCCGGCGCACCATCACGACATTCTTCTAACCCCTTCGCGCACCCATGAAGAAACACGACATCTCGCGCAACATCGGCATCATCGCCCACATCGACGCCGGAAAGACGACCCTCACCGAGCGGCTGCTCTTCTATTCGCACAAGATCCACAAGCTCGGCGAGGTCCACGACGGCGCCGCGACCATGGACTACCTCGAAGAGGAGCAGAAGCGCGGCATCACCATCACTTCGGCCTGCACGACCATCCAGTGGCACGGCACGCGCATCAACATCATCGACACGCCGGGCCACGTGGACTTCAACGTCGAGGTGGAGCGGGCCCTGCGCGTCTGCGACGGGGCCGTGGTGGTCTTCTGCGGCGTGAACGGCATCGAATCCCAGAGCGAGACGGTCTGGCGGCAGGCGCGCAAGTACGGGCTGCCGCGGCTCGTCTTCATCAACAAGACGGATCGGCCCGGCGCGGACTACTGGCGCGTGGTCGGCGACATCGGCGACAGGCTCGGCGTGCGGCCCGTGCCCGTGACGGTGCCGTCCCTGGCCGTGGAGGGCGGGGTGCTGCATCTGCTGCGCGGATTGGTGCTGACCTTCGACCCGACCGATCAGGGCTCGACGGTGCACGAGCAGGAACCGCGCGGGGCGGACGCGGAGCAGCTGGAGGCCAGGCGGCGCGAGTTCATCGAGACCCTGGCCGACCTCGACGACGCGGTCATGGAGAAATACCTGGGCGAGGAGGATCTGGGCGACGAGGATCTGCGCGCGGCCCTGCGCCGGGTGACGCTCTCGGGCCAGGCCGTGCCGGTCTACTGCGGCAGTGCGCTGAAGAATATCGGCGTGCAGCCGCTGATGAACGGCGTGACGCATTTCCTGCCCTCGCCCGAGGAGTCCCAGTCCCATGCGCGGGTGCTGGCGCGGATGGAGGAGGCGGGCGTCAAGGACGACCAGTTCGTGGGCTTCGTCTTCAAGGTCCTGTTCGAGGGCGCGCACAAGAAGATCTTCCTGCGTGTCTACAACGGCCGCGTGGCCGAGAACAGCGCGGTCTGGAACTCGCGCCTGGAACGCTTCGAGAAGATCCATAAGCTCTACACGGTCCACGCCAACCGCTTTGAGCCCATCCCCGAGGCGCGGGGCGGCGAGATCGTGCTGGCCACGGGCCTCAAGGAGTGCGTGACGGGCGACACGCTGTTCACGGGCAAGTCGGATCTGCGGCTGGAGAATATCGACGTCCTGCAGCCGGTGCTGAACGTGGCCCTGGTTCCGGGCAGCGCCAGCGATACGGACAAACTTCAAGCGTTGCTTGAGAGATATTGCATCGAGGACCCGACCCTGCGCTCCTTCACCGACGAGGACACGGACCAGCTCATCGTGGCCGGCCTGGGCGAGCTGCACCTGGAGGTGGTGCTGGAGCGTCTACGCAAGGAGAGCGGGGTGGCCTTCCGCTACGGCAACCCGCAGGTCATCTTTCGCGAGACCGTCGAGGCCGCGGCCGAGGCCGAAGGCACGTGCCGAAAGCTCATCGCCGACAACCTGCATCGCGCCCTGGTGCGCCTGTCCGTACAGCCGCGGGAACGCGGGGCGGGCAACGCGGTGGTCTCGGACGTCCCGGCTGGCAACATGGCCAATATCGCCCTCAAGGCCATGGAGGACGCCCTGCAGGCCGGGGCGGCCCACGGCTGCGTTGTGGCCGACGCCGAGGCCCGGCTCCTGGCCGTGTCGCCCTTCGAGGACGGCCTGACGGAACTCGGTGTGCGCATGGCCGCCCTGGAGGCCATGAAGACTGCCCTCTCCCAGGCCTCGCCGGTCCTGCTGGAGCCCATCATGAGCGTGGAACTGCGCATGCCTCCGGAATACGTCGGCGACTGCGTCAACCTCCTGGGCGCCAAGAACGCGCGCATCCTGGACGTGCGCACGGGCGACTTCGACTCCGGCATCACGGCCATGGCCCCCATGCGCCAGCTCTTCGGTTTCTCGACGGAACTCAGGTCCCGCACCAAGGGCAAGGCCTTCTATTCGCTGGTCTTCAGCAAATACGACGTGGTGGGGTGACCTGCGGCGCTTGCCCAAAAAAATGAAGCCCCCGAGTCCGTAGACCCGGGGGCTTCATTTTTAGCTGACCAAGGGATGGGCTACTTCACTTCTTCCACAGGAAATCCTGCGCCCTTCCAGCCGAAGATGCCGCCGGGGAAGCGGTAGACGTTCTTGTAGCCGAGCTTCTTGGCCCAGACCGCGCCGTTGTGGCTACGGGTGCATTTGACGAAGCCGCAGTAGACGATGACCGGCTTGTCCTTGTCGGGCCCCAGCAGGGCTTCGAAGTCGGCCTGGGTCTTGCCGTCGGTCTCCTTGGCGTCCCACTCCTTCATGTCCGGGATGGGGAAGAGGAACTGCACCGCGCCGGGCACGTGCTCCTTCTTGTAGCTGTCCGCGTAGGGCATGGTGTCGACGATGACCATGTCCTTGCCTTCGTCCATCATCTTCTTCAGCTCGGCGGCCGTGACCAGGTCGTAGCCTCCGGCGGCTGTGTCGCGCACCAGCTTCACGGCTTCGGTTTCCTTGGTGGCTTCGGCCTCGAACTTGGAGTCGAAAAGGGCGAAGGACGGGTTGGCGAGAAATGTGACAAGCAGGACAACCACGGGAACGAGAACTTTTTTCATGCGCATTCTTCCTTCCAGATAAGAGTTTTGACGGACTGGTATTTCGAGGCGAAGGAGACCGGGCGCATGCCCAGGAACCAACGCCACGCGTACAGTACGGCCGCGCAGGCCAGCATGAGGAGATCGCGGCGCAGGGCGCTGCGGATTCCTGAGAAGGCTTCGGCCTCGGGATCGCCGGGACCGTAGCAGCCGCAATCGATGTCGAGCCCCATGTGCAGGCCCCAGGCGAGTACGGCGATGAAGACGAGGAGCATGAGGGTGATGAGGCCTAGGCTCCCGCGGATGTCGAAGATGAGGGCCACTGCCCCGAGGATTTCGAGCACCGGCAGGACGAAGGCCGCCGGCAGGACCAGAAAGCCCGGCAGGATGCCGAAGGCGTCGACGGTCGCCGCGAAGGTCATGGGGTTCTGGATCTTGATGGCTCCGGCAGTCAAAAAGGCCAGGGCGAGCCCCATGCGGACTGCGGAGTAGGAGAATGATTTCCAGGTAATGGAGAGCATGGAATACTCTCTGGCTTTTGGCAGTCCAGAGGTCAAATCGTTATTCCGGATCAAATCAAGCCAAAGTTATTGATAATTTTGATGCTGGCTCTGACGCTCTGCGGGCGGGGCGAGGGGAATGGGCGGAACGCCGGGCGCAAAGGCGCAGGGAGCGTGAAACACGGTCCACTGGCGCCCGTAGGGGTGAAATAGGCCCAGCTGGCTGGCATGCAGCAGGAGACCCGCGGGGTCGGCGTCCCCATCCGGGCCGTAGAGGTTGTCGCCCACGATGGGGTGACCGAGGCTGGCCATGTGCACCCGAAGCTGGTGCGAGCGTCCGGTGTGGGGCAGCAGGAGGACCAGGGTGGTCCGCGTGTCGCGTTGGAGCACGCGGTATTCCGTCAGGGCCGGCTTGCCGGTGGCATGGCAGACCATCTGCCGGGGGCGGTTGGGCCAGTCGCAGACCAGCGGCAGGTCCACGACGCCTTCATCCGGAGTGATGGAGCCTTCGACCCGTGCCAGGTAGGTCTTGCGCGTCAGCCGTTCCTGGAACTGTCGGCGCAGCTCGGACTCGGCCTTGCGTCGCGTGGCCACGACGAGGACGCCTGAGGTGCCCAGGTCCAGCCGGTGCACGGCCTGGGCGGCGGGGTGCAGCTCCCGCACCCGGGTCAGGGCCGAGTCGAAGAGCTCCGGGGTGCGGCCCGGCACGGACAACAGGCCGCCGGGCTTGTTGAGGACGACCATGTCCCGGTCCTCGTGGATGATGACCAGCCGCGGCTCGGTCGGCGGTTCGTAGCGCAGGGGGGCGAGGGTCATGGTCAGGGCTTGGGGGCGCCCAGCGCGTCCTGGTCGGTCAGGTCGGCGATGGCGGCGTTGATGCGTTGGAGGGTGCTGTCGGGAACGCTCTTGGTGAAAATGAGGTAGCGCAGGTTACCCGCCGGGATGTCCTGCATGGTCAGAGTGGTGAACCGGACTGCGTCAACCTCGGCCAGCCGCAGCAGGGTCGGGACTTCCTCGGGGGCCACGAGCATGTAGGCGGCGCGCCCCTGCAGAATCAGCTTCGGCAGGACTTTTTGGGAGGACGATACGGTCAGGCTGCGCACCAGAATCTCTTTTTGCATGCGGTCGACGGCTTCGCCGTAGGAGAACGAGGCCACCTGGGCCATGATCAGGGACCGATCGGCCAAGACGTCCCGCAGGGTGGTGTGGCGGCTGAACAGGTGCGTCTTGTCGGTTGTGGTCAGCAGGACCAGGGGCTGGTCGCGGTAGATGGGCAGGCTGAACGTGGCGAAGGTTTCGCGTTCGGGCGTCTTGAACCAGCCGATGGAGCACGTGGGGCCGCTGTCGGTGCGGAGTTCTTCCATGATCCGGTTCGGGGGGTGTTGGCTGAAGGACGCCGGAATCCCGGCCCGGTCGAGAATCTGCCTGGTCAGGCCAAGCAGGAAACCCCGCGGCTGCCCGTTTTCGGTCCAGTAATAGGGCGGGCGTTCGAGGTAGACCACGTGCAGGTCGGTGGCGTTGGCGGCTGCGGCCGGAGTCGCCAGGAGGCTGCCGAGCAGGACGAAGAGGACGAGAAGCGCCCGCCGCCTGGTCATTGCAGACCTTCCGGCGGTTCGTGCACCCCGAACTGGTCTAGCTGCCAGCCCACGTCCTTGCCGATCATCCGCCGTTTGCGCACGGTGATCCACCAAAGTCCCTTCCACTGCCAGCCCGGGATGGACCTGACGTAGCGCGCCTGCCGTTCCAGGGCGGCGCAGATGAGGTCCAAGGTCTCCTCGGGCCTGTCCTGGGGTTCGAGGCCCGTGCGGCGTTCCAGCGTGGCGCGCCCCGCATGATGAGCCTCCAGAAGCTGCGGCAGCGTCAAGCCCGGAAAGGCCTGCACGAAGGCGCCGGGGACCGTGGGCAGGGTGTGGGCGTCGGGGGCGTTGGTCGTGGTCACGCCGGTCTTGTCGTCGTAGATGGTCACCAGTTCGAGGAAATGCTTGCCCAGGCCATGGTAGAAGACCAGATAGGTCTTTTCGGCGGCATTCTTCCAGGTCTTGCAGAACAGGGACTGGTCCTTGTCGGCGATGCGGAAGTCGAACATGACGTCCTCGGCGAAGCCGTGGTCCGCCGCCCAGTCCGACGCCTGGCGCAGGGGCTGCCGCACGTCCTGGTCAACCGGGACATGGGAGCGGGGAACCATGCGTTCCTTGGGGGAGGACAGGGCGTCGACGGTGACTTTCATGATCTTGGTCGAAAGGTACCACACGGCCGTCATGACTGCCAGCAGCAGAACAGGAAATGCCATCATTTTTGCCTACCTCCGCCATGGGGAGCGGACTGCGTTTTCATGAAACCTTCTCCAGTGCGTCCAACTCTTGGGTGACCAGGGGCAGGATGCCGTCGACGATGCGCGCCACGCCCGCGGCGTTGGGGTGCAGGCCGTCGTCCAGGACCAGGGACGGGTCGCGGACCACGCCTTCGAGGAAGAAGGGGTAGAGGGGCAGGTCATGCTCCTCGGCCAGTTCGGGGAAAACGTCGTCGAACTGTTTGCGATATTCGAGTCCCCAATTGACCGGAGCGCGCATCCCGGCCAGAATGATCCTGGCCCCGGCCTCCTGGCATTGCCTGATCATGGCGTCGAGATTGTCTCGCATGCGTACGGGATCCAGGCCGCGCAGTCCGTCATTGGCCCCGAGTTCAAGCACCACGAGGTGGGGTTTGTCCTCCAGGGACCAGGCCAGACGCGCCAGGCCGCCGGCCGTGGTGTCGCCCGACACGCCCGCGTTGGTCACGCGCACGTCGCGGCCCATGTCGCGCAGGCGCCGCTCCAGTTGGGCGGCGAAGGACTGGTCGGCGGGCAGGCCGTAGCCCGCCGTGAGGCTGTCGCCGAAGGCGAGAATGTGCATTGTCGTATCTCCGTGAACGAGCCCGGCCGGGCTGGCGAGAAGCAGCGCGGCCATGAGGATATGTCGAATGAGCTTGGATGCCATGAATGTTCCCTCGGTTGTGCTTGAGGACGTCCACCTGACGCTAACCGCCGGTTCGGGGCCGGTCAACATCCTGAACGGGGTCAGCCTGACGGTGGGGCAGGGCGAGACCCTGGCCGTGGTCGGGCCGTCGGGTTCGGGCAAGACGACCATGCTCATGCTCCTGGCCGGTCTGGAACGGCCGACCTCGGGCGCGGTGCGCATGGCCGGTAAGGACCTCACGGCCATGGGCGAGGACGAGCTGGCGCGCTTTCGGCGCGAGAACCTGGGCATCGTCTTTCAGGCCTTCCACCTCATCCCGACCATGACGGCCCTGGAGAACGCAGCGCTGCCGCTTGAGTTCGCCCACCATCCCGACGCCAGGCGCCAGGCCCTGGACGCTCTGGAGCAGGTGGGCCTGGGTCACCGCGCCGGCCACTACCCCTCGCAGCTTTCGGGCGGTGAGCAGCAGCGCGTGGCCCTGGCCCGGGCCTTCGCGCCGCGGCCGCGCATCATCCTGGCCGACGAGCCCACGGGCAACCTGGACGAGGGCACGGGCGCGCGGGTCATGGAGCTTCTTTTCAAGATGCAGGCCGAGGAAAAGGCCACGCTGGTGCTGGTGACCCACGACCGGAATCTGGCCGGGCGCTGCGGCCGCACGGCGTCCATGCACTCGGGCCGCATGGAGGAGCGATGAGCGGCCGGGACTGGCTCGTGGCCCTGAACCTCTGCCGCCGCGAGCTACGCGGTGGCCTGCGGGGCTTCGGCGTGTTCCTGGGCTGCCTCTTCCTGGGCGTGCTGGCCATCAGTGCCGTGGGCTCCCTGGGGCGGGCCCTGGAGGCCGGGCTGGCGGCCGACGCCAAGGCCATCCTCGGCGGGGACGTGAGCGTCAGTCTGACCTCCCGCGACCTGAGCCCGGTCGAGGCCGATTTTCTGCGCGGCTTCGGAGAACTGGCCCGGACCCTGTCCACGCGGACCATGGCCCGCGCGGGCGACAAGGCCGTTCTGGTCGAGCTCAAGGGCGTCGACGCCCTCTATCCCCTGTACGGGCGCATGGAAATCGAGGGCGGGGGCGTGCTTCAGGAACTCCTGCCCGAGCGCGGCGGGCTGCCCGGCGCCGTGGCCGACCGGGACCTTTTGGCAAGGCTGGGTCTGGCTGTGGGCGACGAGGTGGCCGTGGGCGAGGCCCGCTTCCAGGTGCGCGGCGTGATCCTGCGCGAGCCGGACCGGGTCATGGAATTCTTTTCCCTGGGGCCGCGCCTCATGGTCGGGGTCGAAGGGTTCGGGGGCACGGGCCTGTCCGGGGCCGGAAGCCTCTTCCGCACCGAGTACCTGCTGCGGCTCCCGGGCCGCGACGCCTCGCAGACGGCCGAGGCCATCCGCGCCGCCTACCCCGAGTCGGGCTGGCGGGTGCGCGACTTCAACCGCGCCGCGCCGCGCATCAGCACGGTCCTGGAGCGTCTGCGCGTGGACCTGACCCTGGTCGGCCTGGGCGCGCTGCTGGTCGGCGGCCTGGGCATCGCCGGCGGCGTGCGCGGCTACCTGGGCGGGCGCCTGGCGCACATGGCGGCCATGAAGTGCATGGGCGGGCCGGTGCGCGTGCTCTTCGCCTCCTACCTCATGCAGGTCCTTTTCCTGGGGGCCGTGGGGGCCCTGGCCGGCATGGCCGGCGGGAGCCTCGTGCCGTGGCTCGGCGCCCGGTTCTTCGCCGACATCCTGCCCATCCAGGCGCGTGGCGGCCTGTACGCGGCCCCGCTGATCCAGGCCGCGCTCTTCGGCCTGGTCACGACCCTGGCCTTCTCCATGCCCCCGCTTTTCCGTGCGGTCATGGTCAGCCCGTCCGGCATCTTCCGCGGCTACATCTCGGCCGACATGGGCCGCATGCCCCGCGCGGCGGTCCTGCCCACGGCCGCGGCCTTCGCCCTGCTTGCGGCCATGGTCTTCCAGTTCGCCGGCAACACCCGGCTCGCGGCCTGGTTCGTGGGCGGGACCATCGGCGCGTGGCTGCTGTTCAAGGGTCTGGCCCGGGCCATCCGCTGGCTGGCAGGCAAGGCCCCGCGCCTGCCGTGGGCGAGCTGGCGCATCGGCGTGGCCAATATCCACCGTCCGGGATCGCCGGGCGTGAGCCTGGTGTTCGCCCTGGGCTTCGGGCTCACGGCGCTGGTGGCCGTGGTCATGGTCAACGTCAGCCTGACACGGGCGTTGACGGCCGAACTGGCCCAGGAAGCCCCGGCCTTCTTCTTCATGGATATCCGTCCCGATCAGGTCGGGGATTTCCGCGCCATGGTCGAGGGCACGCCCGGCGTGACAAGGCTCGACCTGCGGCCCATGATCCGCGGCCGCATCGTGCGCATCGCAGGCACCCCCGTGGAGAACGCCACGGTGTCCGAGGAGGTGTCCTGGGCCGTGCGCGGGGACCGCGGGCTGTCCTGGAGCGAGGAGTTCCCGGCCGGCAGCACGCTCCTGCGCGGGACGTGGTGGGGCAAGGGCTACGACGGTCCTCCGCTCATCTCCCTGACCTCGGATCTGGCCGAGGGCTTCGGCGTGGACGTGGGCGACACCCTGACGGTCAACGTCCTGGGCCGCAACATCACGGGCACCATATCGAACATCCGCGAGGTCAACTGGCGGACCCTGGCCATGCAGTTCGCCATCGTCTTCTCGCCCGGCACCCTGGACCGGGCCCCGCAGACGTGGCTCGGCGCGGCCTACGGCCATGGCGGCGAGGACGGCCTCTTCGCCCGCGTCACGTCGGCCTACCCCGAGGTGGCCGTGGTCACCATCCGCGAGGTACTGGACAACGCGGCCATGCTCATGCGGCGCACGGCGAGCATCTTCCAGGTCATGGCCGGCGTGGCCCTGCTTGTGGGCTTCCTGGTCCTGGCCGGGGCCTTCTCGGCCGACCAGCACCGGCGCATCTACGACAGCGTCATCTACAAGGTCTGCGGCGCCACCCGCCGCGACATCCTGGCCATCCTCGTGGCCGAGTTCTCCCTGGCCGGCCTCTTCACGGGCCTGGGCAGCCTGATCCTGGGCACGGTCACGGCCTGGGGCGTGGTCCAGGGCCTGCTGAAGATGCAGTTCACCCCGGACCTGCCCACGGGCCTTCTGACCGTGCTGACCGGAGTGGCCATCTCCCTGGCCATGGGTCTCCTGGGCACCTGGCGGGTATTGGGAAAGAAGGCCGCGCCGTTTCTGCGCAACGAATAGCAAACGCCCTGCCGGGTCGGGTCCGGCAGGGCGTTATTGTTCCTTCGATGCGTTCGCGTGCAGTATCCGCCGCCGATGTTGGAGTGCACGCCCGCAAACCGGACCTGCTTCAGGCGCTGGCGGCAGGCCCCGTCCCGCTTCCTCTACACGCAGGGATCGAAAGCCCGGCGGCGCTCGACGATGGCCAGGTACATCGCGCCTCTGTCATGTGCCGCCCCGCCTGTTCCTGCTCAGGAGAATCGGGGGGAAATCGGTGGCGGGAAGCCATTTCACATCTGAATAGATGATGAAATCCCCACCTTTGCCGTGCTTTTCTCTGTATTGACGAAAATCGTGATTGAAGACGTGAAATACAGGCTCGTTGATCAGGAGGATGTGTGCGCCGACCAGGGATGTGTTGGCAGACAGACGGGAGATCATCTCGGCTTTTCCCAAAGCCTTGCTCTTGGTCCAGCAGCCGAGGGGCTGGACAATTGTATCGAATTCATAAACATCCTTCAGGTATACACCTATATGCTCGATGATGAATAATTCCATGTACTTGTCGCGATGTACGTGACCGACGACCGCCAGTTGCACCATTCCTCTCCCGATTGCTCCGTAAAAGTCGTCGATTGTGTCTGTAAGTTTGCCGAAGTGTTTTGTCTGTATCTGGCTGTCGCATTCAGTTCTCGGGCCTTCATGGAGGTATTTCCTAGTCTTGGAGTTGCTTCTGGCTACACGTAACGTTTCAGTTTTACTTCAAGTGCCTCCGCAGATGCTTTTGTTGAATAATTATTTATTATGCTGGCGTATGTTTCCGCGAAGCGATTGAATTGAAGAGCCCAATCCATGGTTACAATCTCATCGTCGTAATGTTGTGATGGTATGGAGGTCGGATAACGATCGTATGTATCTCTCAAGTCATCGTGCAATGCAAAAGCGTCTCCTTGAAACCATCTCTCCATGAGCTTCGGTGCGACGACCCATCCCATATTGCGCATCACTCCCGGCAAATCAGTCAGTTTCAGTCTGTCTATTTCAATTATTTT